>JAWXAV010000116.1:0-4551 GCA_034439695.1 Bythopirellula sp.
GCGTGGCCCCTTCGGGATACTTGGGGGCGGCAACTTCGGTCCAGGTTTTCCCCTGGTCACTGCTCCGATGCAAGTGCGCGCCGAAATGGCCAAGCTCGAGCGCAGCGTACCAATTCCCATCGCGCGGATCGGCCAGGGACATGGAAACGGGGGAACCTAAAAATGCGAGGTCTGCGATTTCCCACTGGCCCGTGGCCGAGCGTTTGAGTGTGAACAATCCCTTGCGGGTAGCAATGTGAATAATGTTAGTCATAGTGAGTTGTGCCTTGACATGTCATTCCCGCGCAGGCGGGAATCCAGTTTTTCACCGCCGCCGTCTGGATTCCCGCCTGCGCGGGAAAGACGTAAAACTTAACCACCCGAAAGAGCTTGCATCACGTAAATTTCCGAATTGCTGTTCACAGCGTCGGAAAGTCCCAGGCGATCTGCGATCATCTGTCCATCGACGAAAATCATCACATGCCGCCGCAAGCGGCCTTGATCGTCGAGGATGTAAGTTCGCAATTGGTCGCGTCCCGTAAATACGGCTGCTAGCGCGGCTCCGACCGTTTCGCCACCGACTTCGACCGGTTCGCAGTTGACGAACGACAGGAGATGACTGGTAAAATGCACAATCGCCATGGTGCTCAGATTATGGACCAGATTTTATGGGTTGAGAAGATTCTTTTTAGCAAAATGCCCGTGACTGAAACTATCCAGCAAGCGATGCAAAAATCCCGCTGGCAACGGCTGCGCGCTGGGCTCTTGTCGCGTTCCGCCGTGCGTTTTTACTGGTGTGTGAATGTGCTGATGCTCTTGGTCATTTTGGTTTGGATTCTGCGCGACGGCAAGTTTTCCGAGGCGGTGGTCGCCTTTCATCGGCATGTGGCCGCATTAGGCAACGAGCAATCGGCGTTGACAGTCGTACCGCCGTTGCTCTGGCCGCGGGTTGATGCCCTTTGGTTTGTGCTCGTGGCGGGGTTGCTCAGCACGATGGGCATCTTTGCCGGCCTTGTCGCGGGAGCGGGCGTCCATCGTGGCGTGCGTGCGTGGCTGGCGGTGACGCTCGTGCTGGCGGGTTGGATGACGCTCTTCAAGACGTGGCAGGAGATCACTTGGTGGGGGCAAGCTTGGCGGCTGCGCGGCAGCATTACTGAATTCGACAAGCTCGCTCAAAAATTGCTCGCCGATTGGCCCGCGAACGACGGCGAGATCATTGGCCTCGGGCCGTTCATGGCGTACCCGATTGGCAAACCACGTACGCTCATGTTCATGGCGACGCCGCAAGTGCCGGGCACGGCTTTAGCCGTCTCCACCATTGAGCGCAGTGAGGCCGATGATCTGCATTTCAAATTGGCGGGCAACGAGGAAGGGGTATGGATCGTGCGGCACAGTGGCGTTGACGAGCCGCACTCATTTTTCAGCGGTCTTGAAGGACAGTATATACCCGTGAAGTTTCGCCGTTTGAAACCTGGCTGGTTTCTTGTTCGTTATATTTACGTGCCGATTGTGTCTTCGGAGTCTCGTTAAATCAGCTTGCCACGGCGATAGAACATCACTCGCTGCTGGGTTTTATTTTTCTCAGCGCCATTTGCCCCAATCGCGAATAGTTGATCGATTCCCCCAGAATCCGCGCGGCTTCTTGGTCGGCGTGGAAGCCCGAGGAATTCTCCGCTTCCACGTAGTCCACATAAAAACTCGCTCGACGTTGAAATTCCCACGCTTCGGCAAGTTCTGCGTCGGTGGCACCCGCGTCTTTGGCTGCTTTAATGTCGTCGATCAGATCAACGAGCGCGTCGAGCGCGACTTCCACAAGATTCCGATGCCGCGTTTGAATGCCTTCGGCACGAGCGATCAAATCTTCGTCACCCCGCTTGTGGCACGTGCCGCAGGAATTATTCACGTTCAACAAGGGGCTGCGAACGTGATGGTCGCTTACTTTCATGCCTCCAACCCGCTTGTAGGGCATGTGGCAATCGGCACAGGTCACGCCTGATTTGGCGTGAATCCCTTGAGACCACATTTCAAATTCGGGATGCTGGGCCTTGAGCATTGGGGCACCCGTTTCGGCGTGGGTCCAATCATTGTGTCCCACTTCGTCGTAGTACTCGTAGGCACCGTCAACTGTCAAACCATTTTTCCACGGATATGTGAGCCGCTTCTTGTCGCCTTTGAAATAGTATTCCACATGGCATTGGGCGCAGACATAGGTCCGCATTTCTTGCCGAGTTGCCATCTTGTTGACGTCATAGTCGGCAATTCCTTCGCTCGCCTTGGCGGCGGCGATGCCTTCGATGAATGCCGGTCGTGTCACGCGCAGCGCCATCGTCTCCGCGTCGTGGCAGTCGATGCAAGCCACGCCGTGTGACACATGCTCCTTGGCTTCCATGTAGGGCATGGCGTTCAGTTTGTCGAAGCCGACCATGATATCCCCAGCGCCCATTTCTTTCATCGCCGTGTAGGTCGAGGCATGGCAATTGATACACGTGCCGGGCTGGACGACTTTTTGTCGCTCCGTGTAAAGTTGATCGGTGAGCATGTAGGCGTGCCCTCGTTCTTCACGAAAGTCTTTGCTGAAGGCATAGCCCGCCCACATTCGTTTGAGCTGTGGGATTGTCTGCAGCTTGCTTTTGGAAACCACGTCGCGTGGATCATCGGCAGTCGGCAGATGTGGTACGGCTTCGCTGCCGCCGTAAGAGGTTTGAACCATGTCGGCAGTTTTCAGGTAATCGTCATACTGTTGGGGGAAATTTTGCCCCCAGATCGCTGGGTCCGAGGTATCGTCGGTCACTTCCACGACCCGCACAAAGGGAAGCCGTGCCTCTTGCTTGTGCTCGAAGATATCGGTGAGCATGTAGGCCACAAAAAAGCAGGCCGCACCCGACAGGCTAGCGATGAGCACCAACATTCCGAACGAAAGTTTTCCGTGTCGTTTCATCTTCCCACCTCTATGAATCATGCCCAACGGTTGAGTGACACCGAATACAAGAGTTTGATTCCACTTTGCCGTTGGGACCGGGGAGGGGATCAATCTCATGCGTCAATTGCGAGTGACAACGGCGACAATTTTCTTCGACAACGCCCTGGTTGTATTCGTGCATTTGTATCTGATCGGGAAAGTTACCGGTGGTGAATGCCAACGAGTGGAAAAATCCGTTCCGCGACTTGCAGTAGTATTTGCCCAGGAAATTATGCGGAGCATGGCAGTCATTGCAGGTAGCGAACTTGCCGTGCGACGATTTTACCCAAGCGTCGAATTGTTCGCGCATGACGTGGCAATTCGCGCAGGCTGCGGGATCATTTGTCAGATAGGCGGCACCGTCGGCATAGCCGAATGTGAATAGTCCAAGTCCCGTCGCGGCTCCGATCAACACCGCCACGAGCACATAGAGCAGTCCAATGCCCGTGATGATTCGACCGTGACGAGTTAGCAGAACGCGTGGCATGATTGTGAAGCATGTCATTCTGAAAGGAGCTGTGCGACTTGAAGAATCTAGGTTCGACCTGTTCACAAATTGATAATGTGTGACAGTTCTCCGCCAGATCCTTCGGTCGGCAAGCCTCTCTCAGGATGACACTACTAGATAGACCAGGTGACAAGCACAACATCTGCCATGGTAAGAATCAAAGTCGCGCTGTCAATCAGTGCGAAATCGATCACCGCAGTGTGCGGATATGCTCACCCAGTGCGAGCTCAGGGCCAACGAGTCGCTTGGCAATGCGCGCGCTAAGAAGCTCCGCGTTCGGATGCGTGGTGAGGTCGGTCAGGTAAGAAGTGAGCACTTCCGACTTGCCATCTTCGGCTTCGAGCATGTAATGGACCCAAGCCCAGGATTCCGCATAGTCTTGCTGCGTCATGTCGGCGGCGGAAGTGAGCGTTTCAAGCCGCGCAAGGT
The DNA here is from genome assembly GCA_034439695.1 of Bythopirellula sp. GTDB lineage: Bacteria > Planctomycetota > Planctomycetia > Pirellulales > Lacipirellulaceae > Bythopirellula. Next base: position 3,876 of record JAWXAV010000116.1, read on the forward strand.
CTGGCCGCCAGGTGCCCGACTCGGCTTGCTTGATGAGCATCTCGACATGCGCTTCATTATAACCCCGTCGACCACGACCAACTTCAAAATACTCGGCCAGTCCCTCATCGAGCCACAGCGGCAAATTTGGCACGGCCGCGTGGAGATAACCGTGAGCTACCTCATGCCGCAGATCGACGGCCACTTGATCGCCCCAATGGGCGTAGACGGTGAGATCGGTGTTCGTGCCGACGAAGATCGCGCGGCGGGTGGCCATCTCCGGGAAGCGGAGATTCAAGAACTTGTAGTACTCGGCTTCGTCGCCATATAGATAAACATGAATCGGCTTGTCGCTCGGCGTGAGGCTCAGACGCGAGTTGATCCACTCGCGCTGCGTGACAAGTTCTTCGATCAGCCGTTGATGATCGCGGAGCGGCGTGTCGCTGTGAATGACAAGCTGCCCACAGGGCTGGTCATAGGGGAATGGATTCCAGTGGTCGTTCTTGCGTAAGAGCTGACACCCCGCGCACGCGCCGCCGATGAGAATCGCGCACCACAGCGCGGCATTCCAAATATTGGGGCGAGGCAGCATTCCACCACTCGCCGCGGCGAGTAATCCATCAGGAAATAATCGGCCCTCCTCCATGACGGCCGGTGAGGTAGTGTAGCGATTTGCTAGCAAAGCCCGAAGAGCAGA
>JAWXAV010000117.1:0-17319 GCA_034439695.1 Bythopirellula sp.
CCTGTCACGATGGCATGTTGAGCGTACAAACCGCTGTTTTTACAAGGTGTGGCGCAAATCGCGTGCCATTGTGCGGGAAGTCATCTGGGAAATCCGGGTCTATCCCATCTCTTGGTATTGTTTGGCATGGCCCGTGCGGCGCGACCGATGGCGGCAATTCTCGGGCAGCGAGGCCGCGAATTTATCGGTCGGCATTGGCGATCCTGGTGGTTTTGGCCAGTTGCTTGTTGGCGACGCCGGCATCGGCGGTGATCATACCGGGAATCGAAGCTGCAATTCCGGTGAGCCTGTTCGAACATCATTCGGGGCTGCGTTACCGCGCCTCGGGCAATGCAAAAGTCTTCGACCCCATCACCTTCGGCCAGCTTGCTGCAGACGCTTTTTCCGAACAGTCCACCGAATTTTCGAACGATGTTGGGGACACGCTGAATTTCAGTGATGCTGCAATTGCGACTGCCGCCAGTCAACAGTCGGTCGCCGGCGCGGACGCCAGCGCCGGAGACGGAAAACTGAGGGCAGGCGTCTTTGCAGAAGGCTCAACACCGTTTGCGGGTCCGGCCCAAGCGCGCGTTACAGTGGAATTCGTTGATCGACTCGTGGTCTCCGTGGGAGGTGACTTTGGCCTTACACACTCCGTTCGCGGCAGCTTATCCCAACCCCCCGTCGGTGAAGGTTCAGCGTTCGTAGTATCCGAAGTCTGGGTGTTTGACGGGTTTGCCCCCGACGATAACGAAATGATCGGTCATTTTTATAGCTTACACGCCCGCGGCCCGTTCACCCCGGTCAATCGGACGCTGGGCCTCTTTGGTAACTTTCCAACGGGCGCCGCTTTCTGGGTCTATGCCCGGGTGAGTGTCTTTGCAAGCCGGCTCGGGGGGGTTGGGTTTGCCGGGGCGGATTTTACTCAAACGATAGATATATACATCGACCCCAGTCCCGCAACGCCTGGGGCGTCGATCACTTCGGCAAGCGGCCACGACTATCGCACGCCGCCAGTTCCGGAGCCGTCCAGCATGGCACTGGCGTTTGGCGCGTTTCTGACAAGCTTTTCCGCCGTTCGAATTCGTAGCTGGCGACAGCGGTAAGCCCAGCCAGCCGACTGACGTGGGTGCCACTGGCTGGCTCGTCCAGAAGTGCTTTTTGCGATCCCTCACCGGGTTAACCCGCAGCCTTGTCCTGCTTTAGCTTGCACGTTGATCGCGTCCGTGCCAACACGAGTCGACGTCGTGAGACGAACACTCACTCGACGTGCAAGCTACGGGCAGAAATCGCACTGCTAACAAGTTAGCAGTGGCACCCCACCCAGGCATCCAAAAGTGTTCCTGACGGGCTGTCGGCTCCGGCATCGGGACGATGCCGGCTAACTCACTCCGTCGGTTTCTCTTCTTCCTTCGGTGGCATCTGCTTGCGATCCGCGCTCAAGGCTTTGGCCACGCCGGGGACGCCGTCCGCACCCACGGGGACGTGCCGGGCGTGGACAAGGCGCTGAGTGCTGACCGCAAGCAGATGCCGGTGAAAGAAGCAGCAGCGGAAAAGGTGGCTGAGTAAGCGAATGGGCGTGGAATTCCAGGTGATTGCAAAGTTCGCTTGAACAGACAAGGACACAAAGATCGTCAAGGAAGATTTTTTTACCATGATTCCATACGAATAACACAAATGTATTTATTCGTTTGATTCGTAATTTCCTGGTTGAAACTTCCCTCTTACTTGGATTCCCGCCTGCACGGGAATGACGAGCACTTGGTAGCGTCGGCAGGCCGTTTTTCGGGAGATTTATTTCTGGGCTAGCGTTTTCTCCGACTTTGTGAATAATTTCACAAATAGCAGCGCCGGCTGTTTGGCCGGTGCGCAATCACTTATGGGTCGAGGAGCGCTTTGCGGCGTCCCCCATGGAACAACAGGTTCAGAATTTCTTTCCGATATTCGTCTATCTGGCGGTCGTCATGGGATTTGCGCTCACGGTGCTGATCCTGACCCACTTGCCGTTCATCAAGCCGTGGAAGGATACCACTGTCAAATCGATGCCTTATGAGTCGGGCATGGACCCAGTCGAGGATGCCCGGCAACACTTTGACGTGAAGTTCTACACGATTGCGATTTTGTTCCTGGTGTTCGACGTGGAACTGTTATTTCTGTATCCCTGGGCGGTGTCGGCCTATGCCAAAACCGGGGGCATTCCCGTAGAAGTACGGAATATTGTTTTCGGCTCGATGATTGCCTTCTTGGTGCTGGTGGCCATCGCTTACATTTACGAGTGGCGGCGAGGGGGATTCCGATGGCGTTAGACCTGCCCGAAAATGTCGTTATTTCGCAGCTTAACCTGGTGTCGAACTGGGCTCGCTCTAATAGCTTGTGGCCGATGCCGTTCGCAACGGCCTGCTGCGGCATCGAGTTGATGGCGACCGCTTCTTCCCGCTACGACTTGGCCCGCTTTGGGGCCGAAGTGATGCGGTTCAGCCCCCGGCAATGCGACTTGATGGTGGTCGCTGGGCGGGTGGTTATGAAAATGCTCCCCGTGTTGCAGCGGATTTGGCTGCAAATGCCCGAGCCGAAGTGGTGCATCTCTATGGGTGCCTGCGCGTGCAGCGGCGGGGTGTTCGATACTTATGCCGTCGTGCAGGGCGTGGACCGCTTTATCCCGGTGGATGTGTATGTCCCCGGTTGCCCGCCGCGGCCCGAGCAGTTGATCCAAGGGATCATGGACCTGCAAGCTAAGATCAAAAAAGGTGGCACGATGCTCGGCACGGAGTTCGAGGCGCGAACCACTCCCGAAGGCCCCGGCAAGTACGATCCGGGCGAAGTGCGGCGCGTGATGTTCCGCGAGCCGCCGGCTCCCGATGCGCGGCAGATGGCGGAGAAGAGATAAGCTAAACAGACACCGTGGACTGCCGTCCTCGGCTAGGAAAAACAGCCGCCCTCGGCTAGCACGAAAAAGTTCTTTATGTTGACAGAGATTCTCGAAAAACTTCGCGTGCAATTTGGTGCCGACTCGTTCGTGATGAGCGAGTTTCGGGACAATGTGCGCGTGCATGTGCAGCCCGCGCGGGTGTTTGAGTTTCTCAAACACTTAAAAGGCGAGTTGGGTTTCGACATGTTGGTCGAGCAGACGGCCGTGGATTATTTGTACTATCCCGACGCGACCGACCGGTTTGGCGTGATTTACATTTTGCTCAACACAACAACCGGCGCGCGGCTGATCGTGAAGACGATGCTCAACGAACCGAACTTGAAATTGCCCTCGGTCTATTCCCTGTGGAAAGGTGCCGACTGGATGGAACGCGAGATTTACGACATGTACGGCATTCGGTTTGAGGGGCATCCTAATTTGCTCCGCATTTTGATGCCGCAAGAGTTTGCCGCGTATCCGCTGCGGAAGGATTATCCGCTGCGGGGTCGGGGGGAACGCCATAATTTTCCCGTGATTACACGGGCTGAAAGTTAACTCTGTTCTCGTTACCGAACCTAGAAGGTTCGGCTATATAAGTAATGCCACTTGCTGAATACGAACCGATTGTCGCCAGCGAGCCGAATCAGCGCGAATATCATTGGACGCTGAATTTCGGGCCGCAACATCCCGCAACGCACACCACGTTGCGGCTATTGTTGACGCTGGACGGTGAGCGAATCGTCAAGGCCGTGCCGGACATCGGCTATCTGCATAGCGGCTTCGAGAAGTTGGGCGAAGATCTCGACTTCAATCAGTACGTGACGATTGTTGATCGGATGAACTACATCTCGCCGGTGGCGAACGAAATCGCTTGGCATCACGCGGTTGAGAAACTGCTTGGGATCGAGTTGACGCCGCGTGGCACGTATGTCCGCACGATTTTTGCCGAGTTGATGCGGATTCAAGATCACCTGTTGAACGTCGGCACTTGCGCCCTCGACCTCGGTGCGTTCACGGCGTTTTTGTATTTCTTCACGCAGCGGGAACGAATTTATGACATCTGTGAACTCGCCTCGGGCCAACGCTTCCACGCGAGTTATTCGCGGGTTGGCGGGTTCATGGCCGACGTGTCGCACGATTGGGTCAACAAGGTTCGTGAGTTCACGAAGGGTTTTCAACGGGCCTACTCCGACGTGTCGCGGCTCTTGAATAAGAACCGCATCTTCATCGAGCGGACCAAGGGTGTCGGCGTGCTCAGCAAGGAACTCGCGATCAGCACAAGCTGCACGGGCCCCCTCGCCCGAGCAAGCGGCGTTGTGCGTGACTTGCGCAAGGATGAGCCGTATCTGGCGTACCCTGATTTCGATTTCAAAGTGATCTGTGCCGAAGCGGGCGATTGCTATGCGCGCTACATGGTACGGATGCTCGAAATGCAAGAGAGCATTAAGATCATCGAGCAAGCCTTGGAGAATTTGCCCACGGGGCCGATCAACTCCGAGATCGCGGGGAAGGTTACCCTTCCCGAAAAGATGGAAGTGTATGGCAGCATCGAAGGTTTGATCCATCATTTCGAGATGGTGATGCCGAATCGCGGCGTACCGACGCCGGTCGAGGCAGTGTACGCGGCCACGGAATCGCCGAACGGCGAATTGGGTTTCTACATCGTGAGCGATGGTGACAACCGGGCGTATCGCGCGCGGACCCGTCCGCCGTCATTCGTTCATTTCGCGGTGTTTCCTTACATTATTCCTGGCCAAACGTTGAGTGACGTGGTCGCGGTGCTGGGTAGTCTCAATATCATTGCCGCGGAGTTGGATCGATGAGCGCAACTTCCAACAATGTGATCTCCGACAAGATGCGTGAGGCCATCAACGGCTACATGCCGCGTTATCCGAGCAAGCAGGCGGTGACGCTGCCCGCGCTGCACATCATTCAAGAGGAAATGCGCTGCGTGCCGCAAGCGGCGATTGCGGAAGTCGCCGACATGCTGGAACTGCATCCTTCGCAGGTTCACGACACGCTCAGTTTCTATGGTTTTTTCAAGCACGAGACGACCCCGCTGGGCCAGCATCGGCTGTGGGTCTGCCGCAGCATCAGTTGCATGTTGCGCGGTGGCGAGGAGCTGCTTGTGGAACTGAGCAACAAGCTCGGCGTGAAGCCGGGCGAAACAAGTGCCGACGGCAAGGTGACGCTCGAATTTGCCGAGTGCTTGGGTAAATGCGAAGGAGCGCCATGCGTGTTGATGGACGACGAGTGCCACGGCAATCAAACGCTGGAATCGGTTTTGGCCCTCATCAATCAAGCGGGAGGTCACAATGGCAGATAGCGATTTAGCCCTCTTCGCGCGGATCAACAAGCAAGATAGTCAGGCGATCGCTGGCTACTTGGCCGATGGCGGCTATGAGGGTTTCAAAAAAGCGCTCGCAATGGCACCCAATGACGTGACCGAGTTCGTGAAAAAGTCGGGCCTGCGCGGGCGCGGTGGTGCTGGTTTCCCTTGTGGGCTCAAATGGTCGTTCTTGCCGAAGGATCATCCGGGTCCGATTTACATGTGCGTGAACGCCGACGAGAGCGAGCCGGGCACGTTCAATAATCGCATTCTGATGGAACAGGATCCCCACCAATTGCTCGAAGGGATCATGATTAGTTGCCGGGCGACCCGCGCAACCACGGCTTATATTTATTTGCGTTACGAATACGGCCGCAGTTTTCGCACGCTCGAGAAGGCGATTGGCGAGTGTTACGCCCAGGGCTTGTTGGGCCAAAATATCAACGGCACGGATTTTTCGCTCGATATCTATGTCCATCGCGGCGCGGCGGCGTACATTTGCGGCGAAGAAACCGGGCTGATTGAAAGCCTGGAAGGCAAGCGGGCTTGGCCACGAGTGAAACCCCCCTTCCCTGCCGTGGAAGGCGCGTTCCGCAAGCCGACCGTGGTGAACAACGTCGAAACGCTCTGCTGCGTGACGCACATCTTGCAGCGCGGCATCGAATGGTTCCAGTCGATTGGCATCCCGCCTGACCCCAACAACCCGCGCGATCCGGGGAGCTACGGCCCGAAGCTGTATCAAGTGAGCGGCCATGTGAATAACCCCGGTTGTTGGGAATTGCCGCTGGGTGTCACCGCGCGGGAGTTGATCGACGATTACGCCGGTGGCGTGTGGAAGGGTCGCACGGCAAAGGCGGTGGTGCCCGGCGGCTTGAGTACGGGCTTCATGACCAACGCCGAACTCGATACGCCGCTCGATTTCGCCGGGCCGGGTCGCGTGGGCTGCTTGGGTCTGGGCACGGCCGCGATGGTGGTCATCGATGACCAGACGAGCATGGTCGACGTACTCTACAACAGTTGCCGATTTTATGCCCACGAATCTTGCGGCCAGTGTACCCCCTGCCGCGAGGGAACGTCGTGGATGATGAAGATTTTGCATCGCATCCGCACGGGCGATGGCACGCCGCGCGATTTGGATTTGCTCCAGGAAGTCGCTGACTCGATGGGTATTATCCCCGGCACGACAATCTGCGGTCTCGCCGACGGCGCGGCCTGGCCGGTGAAGAATGCGATTCAAAAGTTCCGCCCCGAGTTTGAAGCGTACGTTCAGAATAAGCAAACAAGTACAGATCCGATCCGTGAGTTAGTAGGATCGCATTAATTTTAAGGAAGTCTCTCGCAAAGGCGCAGAGACGCAGAGACGCAGAGAAGAAATAAGAATTAGGACATCGCACAGCATTGGTTTAATAAGAATTATTTATTTGCGCCTTAGCGCCTTTGCGAGAGATAATTAGAAAGAGATTCGATCATGTCGATCGTTACCATCAACGGACAAGACGTTACGCTCGCGGAAACCGAGCGGCTGAACGTCGTGCAGGCTGCCAAAAAGGCGGGGGTCGAGATCCCTCATTACTGTTGGCATCCGTCGCTCTCCGTGGTGGCCAGTTGCCGCATGTGCTTGGTGGAAGTGGGTGAAAAGAAGCCCGACGGCAGCGTGGCGATGATGCCGAAGCTCGTGCCCGCGTGCCAAACGCCGGCCAAAGACAACACGGTCGTGGTCACGGACAGCGCGAAGGTGAAAGAGGCTCAAGCAGCGACGCTCGAATATCTGCTGCTGAATCACCCGCTTGATTGCCCCACCTGCGATCAAGCCGGCGAATGTTTTTTGCAGGATTACAGCTATCGGTTCGGTCGCGCGGAAACGCGGCTCAAGGAACCGAAGCTCATCAAGGAAGATAAGGATTATATCGGCGATCAAATCACGCTGTTCACTGACCGCTGCGTGATGTGTTCCCGCTGCGTGCGGTTCACGCGCGAGATCAGCGGCACGTCGGAGCTACAAATTATTGATCGCGGAGATCACGCCGAGATCGACATTTTTCCCGGCAGCCCCTGCAACAATAAACTTGCGGGGAATGTGGTCGATCTTTGCCCCGTGGGTGCCTTGTGTAGCAAAGATTTTCTCTACAAGCAGCGCGTCTGGTGGCTCAAATCGCGCGACAGTGTTTGCCCGGGTTGCAGTACCGGCTGTAGTATTTACGTCGATCAAAATGAGGACCACGTTTACCGTCTGCGGCCGCGGGAGAATCATCTTGCCCAAGGGCAGTTCATGTGCGACGAAGGCCGCTTCGGTTACAAGTACGTCCACGCCGAAGAACGGCTCACGGTTCCCGAGTGGAAGCAGACTCACACTGCGACCAATGGTCACGCCGGCCCACGGTGGATGGAAACCTTGAATCACGTCCGCGAATCGTTCAAGCAACTTGCCAAGAAGAACGGTCAAGAAATCGCCGCGGTATTCTCGCCGTGGATGACTTGCGAGGAAGCGTATTTGCTCGCGTTATGGTTAAAGAAACTTTCGCCGAAGGTGCGGCTCACGCTGGGACCGATTCCGGTGGAGGGCGAGGACGACTGCTATCCCAAGAATTGGCGGGGCGAACCGCTGGAGCCAACACGATTCACGATTCGCGCTGAAAAATGTCCGAATCGCTTGGGTGTGGCTGCGGTGCTGGCGCAGTTCCAACCCTCGACCGATGATTTTTCGTCGGTGCGCGATGCCGCGCGAAACGGGCAACTGCAAGCCGCGTATGTCGTGGGCGGTGGCCCGCCGGGTTGGCTCAGCAGCGACGATGTGAAAGCCTTCGCGCAAGTGCCGCTGTTGGTGGTGCAAGACATTCTGCGGTCCGAACTCACGGCAGCGGCTCATGTTGTGCTCCCCGGAGCATCATTTAATGAGAAGGATGGCACGTACGTGAATCACGCGGGACTTGCGCAGATGATCTTCCGCTCGACCCACCCCATGGCCGAAGGTTACAACGACACGCGGATTTTCATGGAACTGGCCCAGCGCGAAGGTTTGTTCAATGCCAAAGTGATGCGGAAAGAACTGGCCCAACAGATCAGCGCTTTCCGGCCGCTGTCGGTGGGTGATTTGGGCCCAACCGGCGTGTTTCTGCCGACCCTGCAACCCACTCCCCTCAAAGCCGTGGGGGCCAACGCATGATCGAAACCGTACTGCCTTGGCTCGTGAAAATCGCAATTGTCATGGGGACCGTCCTCACCGCTTGCGCGTTTTTGATTTACGTCGAACGCAAGCTGTCGGCCTACATGCAAGACCGGATGGGACCGAACCGCGTGGGGCCGTTTGGTTTGTTGCAGTCCTTGGCCGACGGTCTCAAGTTTATTTTGAAGGAAGACGTCATCCCGCGCCATTGCGACCGGTTTCTCTTTCTCTTGGCACCGGCACTCGCGGTGCTGACCACCATGTTGGCCTTCGCCGTTGTACCGTTCGGGCCGACGTCGGAGAATCCGGACGAGTGGCAGTTCGTGATTGCTCCCAACATCGACATCGGCATTGTGTTCGTGTTTGCCGTGGGAAGCCTCGCGGTCTACAGCATTATCCTCGGTGGCTGGTCGTCGAACAACAAATACAGCATGTTGGGCGCGTTGCGGGCGAGTGCCCAGGTCATCAGCTACGAAATTCCGCTGGCTACGTCAGTCTTGGGCGTGGTGTTGCTCACCAGCTCGCTCAATCTCGAAGACATCATTCACTTCCAGGCCGACAATGGTTTTTGGTACTGGAACGTATGGACGCAGCCGCTCGCCGCGTTGATTTTCATGACCAGTGCGCTGGCGGAAGCGAACCGCATGCCTTTTGATCTCCCCGAGTGCGAGCAAGAGCTCATCGGCGGTTATCACACGGAATACTCGGCCATGAAATTCGCCATGTTTTTTCTCGGCGAATATACGCATGTGATTACCATTAGCTTCCTCGTGTCGGTGCTGTTTCTCGGTGGCTGGCACTTCCCGTGGATTGCTGAGCCGGCCAGCAACTACAGCGCCGCTTGGGCGGTCAAGGTGGGCGTGCTGGCGGCCAAGGTCGCCATGCTGATTATCTTTATCATGCTGATCCGCTGGACGATTCCCCGCTTCCGTTTCGATCAACTGATGGGTTTGGCGTGGAAAGGTTTGGTGCCGCTCTCGTTTTTCAATCTGGTGCTGGTGTTGTTCGTCAAACAATTTAATTGGCCGTTGTGGATTGTGACCGTTGGTTCGCTGTTGCTGCTTATCGGCGCGGCGGCGCTCAATGGCATGTTAGTTCAACGTCGTTTGCGTGCTCCCGTGATTCATCCTGCCACTCCCGCACTCGGACCGTCTTAATCGAGTTTTCCATGCCCATCGATCAGAAAGATATTACCTGGGTGGAACAGCCGAACATCGGCCTGTGGGAGTCGATGTACTTGCCGGCGATTGCCCAAGGTTTGGTAACGACGATTCGCCACGTCTTTCAGAAGCCGGTCACCGAACAATATCCCGAAGAGCGGCCGCAATTGCCGCTCAACTATCGTGGCGTACACCGCTTGAATCGCGACGAGCAGGGCCGCGTCAAGTGCGTGGCCTGCATGTTGTGTGCAACGGCCTGCCCGGCCCACTGCATCGACATTATCGGCGCTGACGCGCCTTGGGAAGATCGCGATAAGTATCCGACCAAGTTCGATATCGACGAGCTGCGTTGCATTTACTGCGGTATGTGCGAAGAGGCCTGCCCCGTGGATGCGATCGAACTCACGTCGATTTTTGATCTCACGGGCCTCACCCGCAAAGAGATGATCTTCGACAAGGACAAGCTCTTGAGTGTGTACGACGAGACTGTCGACGACGGCAAAGACCCTGCGCGCACGACCCGCGGCGTGCTGGGCCCCGCGTCGGAAAACTTGGTTCCGCCCGAACGCCTGGCTTGGCCCATCGACGAGCTTCCGCCTTCAGAACAATAAGCCAATAAGAAAGCATATTCGTGTATTCCACGTTATTCGCTCAACAAGCCGCCACGATTAATCCCTGGGAATTGGGGATCCCCATCCTATTGGGCGTGGTGGGCTACATGCTGGCCGCGGCAGCTCCGGAGCGTCGGCAAAACATCCCCGCGATGGTATGCCTCATGGGCGCGATCGTCGCGGCGTGGTTCGCCTGGTGGCAGCTTGAAGGCAATGTCGTGGAAGACGTGCTCTTCACCAGTTTTGCGGGATTGATGGTGATGGCTGGTTGCGGGATGCAAGTCGAAACCCGGCCCGTGTATTCCGCGCTCTGGTTTGCGCTCGTGATTCTCGCCACCTGTGGCTTGTTCTTGATGCAAGGCGCGGCGTTTGTGAGTGCGGCGACGATCATCGTTTACGCGGGGGCGATTATCGTGACCTTCTTGTTCGTGATTATGCTCGCTCGGCAAGGTGGCAAGTCAACTTACGACGTGCAACTGATGCAGCCGATGCTCGCGATGGCCTCCGGCGGCCTGCTTCTCGCCGCATTAGTTTACGCGATCCAGCAGCCGGTACCCGAAGCGTCGAACGCTCCTGCTCCAAGCGTGAATATGAGTGCTCCGATCCCCGAGGATGCGAGCACGTTGGCTTCGCTCGGTCGGTCGCTGTTTGTCGATCACTTGTTCGCGGTGGAACTGGCGAGCGTGTTGTTGTTGGTGGCGATCTTTGGCACGTTGGTGATTGCCTTGCAATCGCGGGAGCAAGCTCGATGACCCCGCAACTTTATAACTCACTCTTGATCAGTGCCGTGCTGTTTGTGCTGGGAACCGTCGGTTTCCTCACTCGCCGAAATCTGATCGTCATGTTTCTCTCGGCGGAACTGATGCTGCAAGCCGTCGCGCTCAACTTGATCGCCTTTGGTCGGGCCCATGGGAACTACCATGGCCAGTCGTTCACGATCTTCGTGCTCACCGTGGCGGCTTGTGAAGCAGGCATCGCACTCGTGCTATTTTTGGCTCTCTACCAGCGATTCAATTCGCTTGACGTGAGCGTTTGGCACGAGTTGGGCGAAGTCGACGTACCGGGTGACGAGCCAGAAATCTTGGCTGCCCAGGAACTCGCCGAGGTCGAAGTGTTCCCCAATTATCCAGAACTTTCTCCCGCGGGTCGCGAACCGGCACTTTCTTCCGATGGAACAAGCTTTGTCAAAGGGCCTGCCAGAAAGGATATCGTGAAGCGTGGCTGAGTGGATGTTGTGGTTAATCCCTGGTGCCCCCTTGGCGGCGGCCGTGTTGCTGGCTTGTTTCGGCAAGACCGTGCTGCGCAACGTCAGCCCGTTGCCCTGTATCATCGGCGTGGGCATCTCGGCCGTGCTGTCACTCGCGCTGATGTTCACCGGCAACGTGGCGGAAGAACCGATGCGGGTTGTGGGTTACGAATGGCTCTCTGTCGGCGATCTAACAGTCGACGTTGTGTTACAAGCCGATGCACTCAGTTCGATGATGCTCGTGATGGTCTGTTGCGTGGCGTTTCTTGTGGCGATTTACGCCAAGGGCTACATGCACGGCGATCCAGGGCAGCCCCGCTTCTTTGCGGAAGTGAGTTTGTTCGTCTTTTCGATGACAATGCTCGTGCTGAGCGGCAACCTCATTCTGCTTTACGTGTTTTGGGAAGCGGTCGGCTTGTGCAGTTACTTGCTCATTGGTTTCTGGTTTGAAAAACCGACGGCTGCGGCTGCCGCCAAGAAGGCGTTTCTGGTGAATCGCATCGGCGACTTCGGTTTCGCCATTGGTATTTTCCTGATGTGGATGCTCGTGGGCGAAGCCCTCAGTTGGACGCCTCCCGAGGGTCAGCAGCTTTTGGATTATCCCACCGTGTTTCAAGCGGCATCGACCATTGCCCGGCAGCATCCGACATTGCTGACCACGGCTTGCTTGCTGCTGTTCGCCGGTGCCGTCGGTAAGTCGGCCCAGTTCCCGCTTCATGTGTGGCTCCCCGACGCGATGGAAGGCCCGACCCCCGTGAGCGCGTTGATCCACGCCGCGACGATGGTCACGGCGGGTGTGTATATGGTGTGCCGACTCTCGCCGGTGTTTGTGTTTGCCCCCGACGCGCAGGCGACGGTCTCCGTAATCGGCGCGATCACGGCCCTGATGGCCGCGTTGATCGCGGTCACACAGAACGATCTCAAGCGAATCTTAGCTTACTCGACGGTGAGCCAACTCGGCCTGATGTTCATCGCCTTGGGGGCGGGGTGTAGCGGTGACGAAATCTTGCCGCTCGCGGGCATCGCTGCGATGTTTCATTTGTTCACGCACGCGTTCTTCAAAGCCCTGCTGTTTCTTGGCGCGGGGAGCGTGATGCACTCGATGGGTAATATCATCGACATCCGCCAATTCAGCGGTCTGCGCAAAGTCATGCCGATCACGCACTGGACGTTCCTCATCGGTGCGCTGGCGCTCTCGGGCATCCCACCGTTTTCCGGTTTCTGGAGCAAAGACGAGTTGCTCTCGGTGATCGGCATCGCAGCCGAAGAAAGCCCCTACCCCACCCTGTTCTGGTGGCTGCAAGTGAGTGCCTTACTAACGTCTGGTCTCACCGCGTTTTATGTGTTCCGCGCCTATTTTATTACTTTCTGGGGCGCGGAAAAATTCCCCAAAGAGGCGGGGCATCATCCGCACGAGTCACCGCCGGTGATGGCGTACCCCTTAATCGCACTTTCGCTCGGAGCGGCGTTCCTGGGGGCAGCCGTCGGACCGACCCACGCGTTCTTTCATTATTTGTCGCACGCCCCCGGCTTGCATGGTGAACCGCATCCCTTGTCGCCAACCATCATGGCCATGGGAACTCTGGTGGGGCTTACGGGCACGTTCACGGCATGGTGGTTGTACATCGCTCGCCCCGGCCTCGCCACGAAGTGGTCGAAACGCTTTGCCGGCTTTTACAAAATGTCGCTCGGCAAGTTTTACATCGACGAGTTGTATCAAACCGTCGCCGTTGATCCTCTCGAAGGGGTGGCAAGCGGTTCGAGTCAATTTGATAAGTCAGTGGTTGATCGTTTGGTGGACTGGACTGCCGGCCGCCCCGCGCGGGTTGGTCGTTGGTTCCGCAAGTGGCAGTCGGGATTGATTCAATCCTATGCCGCGATGATGTTCGTGGGCCTGATGTTGCTGGCCGTGTATTTTGTGTTGGCCGAATAACGAGGCGAGCCGGGAACGTAAGTGACCGGAGAGATTCAACATGAATTTGTTGCTCATAGTCATGATCTTCCTTCCCGCGCTAGGAGCTATCCTGGTCGCGCTCGAGGGATCGAACCGACCCGAGACGGTCCGCAAGCTGGCGCTCTTTGTGACGCTGGCCACCCTAGTGCTCGCGGTGATCGTGGCGACAAAGTATGAAACGACTTCCCCAGAAGTGCTCGCCGATGAAATCATGTCGCCGCAGATGGTCACCCGGACAACCTGGTTCGAGTTTGAACGCGCAGGTGCTGATCCTGTGAAGATCGAAGCCTATCTTGGCATCGATGGCATTTCGATCATGCTCGTGGTGCTGACCGCGCTGCTGACGGTGTCGGCGGTGCTGGTGTCCTGGACCGCGATCAATGTCCGCGTGGCTGAGTTTTTCGCCTGGATGTTGATTCTCGAAACCGGCATGCTCGGTGTGTTCTGCGCGTTCGACCTCATTTTGTTTTATGTGTTCTTCGAGTTCACGTTGATTCCACTGTTTTTCATCATCGGCATCTGGGGCGACACGCAGCGGGAATACGCTGCGGGGAAATTTTTCATTTACACGCTCACTGGTAGCCTCATTAGCCTCTTGGGTTTGCTCGCCGTGGTGCTCACGGTTCACGCGGTGAACCCCGCAGTATTTACATTCTCGATCCCTGAGCTCGCTCAAGAGATGCACCGCCAACTCGCCTCGGCGGATCCGGAACTGCTCGCTTTTTGGAAGTCAGCCCAGTTCTGGATGTTCCTCGCGCTGTTTGCGGGGTTTGCGATTAAGGTGCCTTTGTTCCCGTTCCATACTTGGTTGCCGCTGGCCCACGTCGAAGCCCCGACGGCCGGGTCGGTGTTGCTGGCTGGGGTGTTGTTGAAACTTGGCTCTTACGGTTTTCTGCGGCTTGCGATGCCGCTCTTGCCGCTGGGGGTGGTCGACATTGGCGTGCCGTTGGTCGCCACGCTCTCGGTCATCGGCATTTTGTACGGCGGGTTCTGCGCGTTGAGCCAACGCGACATGAAGCGGCTCGTCGCTTACAGCAGCGTCAGTCACTTGGGCTTCTGTATGTTAGGTCTGTTCGCGCTCAATGCCGAGGGGATCGCCGGTGGCACGTTGCAAATGATTAACCACGGCCTGTCGACCGGGGCGTTGTTCCTGTTGGTGGGCATGATTTACGAACGGCTGCATACTCGCCAACTTGACGACATGGGTGGCCTTGCGACGCGCGTGCCAATCTTTTCAATTTGTTTGATCTTTGCCTGCCTATCGAGCATGGGCTTGCCGGGGTTGAATGGTTTCGTCGGGGAAACTTTGTCGCTCATCGGTATGTTCCGCGTGCATCCAGGGTTCACGGTTATCGCCACCTTTGGCATCATCATTGGTGCTTGGTATTTGCTGAATATGATCAGGCTCGCTCTCTTTGGCACGGCCAGCAAAAAGCTTATTGCCCATGGCCACGTCCCTGATTTGAATGGCCGTGAGATCGCTGCTCTTGCTCCGATCATGGCACTCTGCTTGTTGATCGGTGTGTTTCCGCAACCGTTTCTTGATGTCATGAAGCCTGAAGTCGACGCGCTCGCGACGATTTATGCCGACAAGTTGTCGGACCCGCTGGCGGTTGAGGCAACTCCGACAAACGAACATTTGGCCGCCGTCTTGCCGATCAACTCCCGGGAGGCTGCCCGATGAATGGTCTTGCCGCAAATATGATGGGGACCGCCCGCCTGTTGGTCCCTGAATTCATTTTGATTTTTGCCGCGTCGCTGTTGGTGCTGTGGGCCTGCTTTGCGTCGGCCGTGTCGCCCGAAGCGCGCCAGAAGCTTCGTACGAAAAGCGTCTTGTTCGGTGCGATCACGTTGATCGTGGCTGGGGCGACATACTTTTTGGCTCCTGGGAATGTAACTCTCGATCCCGCCCGAGTGGCGTTCCTCAACGATGCGCTGGCCCAAGTGCTGCGACCGGCGGGTTTCATTGTCGGTTTGGTGCTGCTCATTTTTCTCGCCGAACAACTTCATCCCCGCTATGCCGCCGAACAGGTGGCCTGTTTGCTGCTACTCGTGGCCGGCATGAATTTGGTCGCCACGGCCAACGATTCGATCGCGCTCTTTGTGTCGCTGGAGCTTGTGAGCATCCCAACTTATATCTTGCTGTATCTCTCGCGGACCGACAGCGCGGGACTCGAAGCGACGGCCAAATATTTTCTGCTCAGCATTTTTTCGTCGGCATTCGTGCTCTATGGACTGAGCATCTTCATGGGGGCCGCTGGTTCAACCAACTTTGTGTGGCTCAAGCAATCGCTGGCTGAACCGACCGGCATGGTCAGCGTGGGACTCTTGCAGATTGCCGTGGCGATGGTGATCGCGGGGCTCGGCTTCCGCATCACGGCCGTGCCGTTCCACTTTTATGCCCCCGACGTGTTTCAAGGCACCACGACTCCCATGGCTGGCTTGCTCGCGGTGCTGCCCAAGTTCGTCGGCTTTGCCGCGCTGTTGCGGTTGGTGTGGTCGATTGTGCTCACCAAAGACTTAAATCCCGCGTTCGCGGCGCTCACCGTCCCCGCGCCGGAAGCCCTCGCGATTCTCGCCATCGTGACAATGACCGTGGGGAATGTGCTGGCCCTCTTGCAGAACGATCTCAGACGGCTCTTGGCTTATTCCAGCGTGGCCCATGCGGGTTACATGCTCGTCGGACTTGCCGTGCTGCCCGACACGAGCGCGGAATTCAGTGGGGCGCAGGCCGTTCTGTTTTACTTGTTGATTTACGCGATGATGACCCTCGGCGTGTTCGGCACGCTGCTCTTGCTCAAGAAAAACGGCAAACCAATCGAGACGGTCCACGACATCGACGGCATCGGCTCGACCTCGCCGTTGTTGGCCTTGGTGCTCGCCATCTTCCTGTTCAGCCTCACGGGCCTCCCCCCCACCGGCGGCTTCTGGGGCAAATTTAATCTGTTCCTCGCGGCCTGGTCCACCGGCAGTTCCACGATGCGGTTCCTGGCCTTCGGCCTGGCCATCAACGCGGCGATTGCCGGTTGGTACTATTTGCGACTGGTTCGCCGGGCTTACTTGCATCCGCAAACCGAAGCGGTCACCTTCGAGGCGAACAGATCGCCGGCGCTGACCGCCGTGGTCGCCTTGGGTGCGCTCTTAATCTTGGGGTTATTCTTCTTCCCCAATCCGTTGTGGCAACTCTTGGCGCAAGCAGGTTAGCCGCATCACAGGTACGGTGCATACTATGCCAATACCCGATGCACAACGAGCAATTGCCAGTCGTGAGAAAGTGCATGGCTATTTGCTGAATCATGAACACCCCGATGGTGGTTCGAAAGCGGTTTGGTTTGCCAGTCTTGGTTACGAGCAAGACGACTGGCAGACGCTGGCAAGCGACCTGCTGAAAATCGCCAAGACTTGTCTGCAATACGATACCGAACTGTCGGCCCATGGTGTAAAATACAAGACGTCAGGGAGCATTTGTTGTCCCGGACATCGGTCAGGTAGCGTAATAACAGTTTGGATTGTGGAAGACAAAGATCCTCCACGTTTGATAACCGCCTATCCGGATGCTTCCTCATGATAGCCGAACACGAACTTGTAGTGCTTGATTGTGATCCCGAACACGAGAAACTCAATCGTGGTGACGTTGGCACTGTTGTTCACATATATAAAAGTGGTGCCGCCTACGAGGTGGAATTTGTTGATGGGGGCGGCGCGACCATCGCGCTGATTACTGTTAATGCTAACGATGTACGCCGAATTATGCCCGGCGAAGTGCTACATGCTCGGCAAACGGCTTAAGTAAGGGCGAGCCAGAAGCGTTAGCGCCTGGAGTTTTTCACGCAGAGGCGCGGAGTTCGCGGAGAGATTGGCCACGAAAAGCCCAGCGCGGCCTTTGGCCGCAACCAAAATTCATTGAACAGGAGGGAGCAGAGGTAATTAATGTTTCTTCAGGAGATTTCGTGGGTTGATCCATGGATC
>JAWXAV010000118.1:0-7920 GCA_034439695.1 Bythopirellula sp.
CCTGTCACGATGGCATGTTGAGCGTACAAACCGCTGTTTTTACAAGGTGTGGCGCAAATCGCGTGCCATTGTGCGGGAAGTCATCTGGGAAATCCGGGACTACAGATGTTCGCTGGCGCAGGGATGATACTTATGGGGCTCATTGTGTCAGTTCGACCCCACATGTTGCTCGACGTGGTACTCGGTCCCCATGAACTAGCCGATGACAAGACCCGCGATGCAACGCTCATCCTGCTGCAGCGAGGCTCTGCTGGTGATGCCGCTCTCTGGATGGGCCTGGGAGTTTTCTTTTTTTTGGCGAGCATAGTTGGTCTGCGATTAACGCCAGCATCAAGCAAAACGCCATGACGAAAGGCCTATTGCAGGATTCTCCGCAGCAAAATGGCCCGGCTCATGGCTACTTCGTCGCAATCGTGTACGACAGGCCCAGGCCGCGGCAGAGGAGATGGGCGGGCTTGATTGGTAGGCGGTCGATCAAGGGTTCGCAGCATTGCTTTACGAGTCTTAGCCCCCTCGCGCAGAGGTAGATGCGTTTTCGGCTCACCATCAGCGGTGTGGCCACGCGGCGGAAGCCGGCTTGTTTGAGGAGCTTCGTGACTTCCGCAAGGCGGTATTCCTTGAAGTGCAAACCGCGTGCTTCGGTTCGTAGCGGGCAAAAGCTCCGCGTCACGTCCGAGGGACGCAGCAGCCAGTTGGGCGTGATCGTGACCAACAATCCGCCCGGTTGGAGCAAGCTGTAAATATGCGAGAGATATTCGGCGATTTCATCGGAGCAGATGTGCTCGAAGACGTCGTTCCAATAAACAAGGCTGGGGCGTGAGGAAATAGCTGAAGCCTCGACTTCCCGGAGATCGCCGAACAGCAGTTGCTCAGCGTGCCGCTCGCCCAGAAGCGCGATCGCTTGTTCGCGCATGGCGGTGGAAATCTCGACCCCTGCCACGGGAAAACCATGATCGCTGACTTCCTTGAGCAGCAGCCCGCTACCGTAGCCGACTTCAAAAAGTTGGGGCCGGCCGACGCCCTGGTTCACTTGGCGATGCAAGAGTTCGATGACAAGGCGCACGTAGCGTTTGTCGAGCCCCATCCTCAGTGGTTGGTCGTCGGTTTGCAGAGCCGCGAGGATCGTGCAGATCGTGTCGTAAGCTTGGCCAGTGAGGAGCACGCGTTCGTGGCTGTTCTTGGGAAGCGCTGCAATTGCTCGGGCGAAGCGTTGCTCTTGTTCCCATTGCAAGTGGCTCAGCTCATCGGCGCTCAATCCCGCGAGTGGCAGCCACGTACCATCGGCCAGCATGACCTCGGGCGCAGCGGGGGCCACAGTCTTGTTGAGTTCTACGGGCATTGTGAGCATGGACATGCAGTCTCGCCGGCAATCAAAGGTTGTCATCCGCCATCCTAAGAATAGTGCGCGAACCTGCTCGCGGCAGGTGGGTCGCATTGGGAGGGTCGTAACGAATAGAATCGAAATTCCAATTAGCCGCAGGCGCAAGCCCGCGGTCGAACCCGCAAAAACCGCGGGCTTGCGCCTGCGGCTATTATCAGATTACAATAGTCGTTTCTCCTACGCACAACTTCCTTCACTGCCTATTAAGGAACCGTTTGCCGTGCCTGAAGCTCTCAACAAATACAGCAGTCATATCACGCAACCCAAATCTCAAGGTGCCTCGCAGGCGATGCTCTACGGCACGGGCATGACCGACGCGGACATGCAGAAGGCCCAAGTCGGCATCGCGAGCGTGTGGTACGAGGGAAACACCTGCAACATGCATCTGTTGGACCTCGCCGCGAAGGTGAAAGAAGGAGTTCAAGCCGCGGGGTTAGTGGGGATGCGGTTCAACACGATCGGCGTGTCGGACGGGATCTCGATGGGAACCGACGGCATGAGTTTCTCGTTGCAATCGCGCGACCTGATTGCCGACTCGATTGAAACGGTCATGGGCGCCCAGTGGTACGACGCCTGCATCGCCCTGCCCGGTTGCGACAAGAACATGCCGGGCTGCATCATGGCGATGGGACGGCTCAATCGACCGAGCATCATGGTCTACGGCGGCACGATCAAGCCGGGCTTTACGCACTTCGGGGGTGATTCGCAGAAGCGCGATGTGGTGAGTGCGTTTCAATGTTACGGCGAATTTCTTGCCGGCAAGATCACCGAGGACGAACGGAAGCAAATCGTGCGGTCAAGTTGCCCCGGTGCCGGCGCATGCGGTGGGATGTACACGGCCAACACGATGGCCTCGGCGATTGAAGCGCTCGGAATGTCGCTCCCCTACAGTTCCTCGATCCCAGCCGAAGACCCTGATAAGCTCGACGAATGTCTACGGGCTGGCGAGGCAATCAAGATTCTCTTGGAACGCGACATCAAGCCGCGCGACATCATGACTCGCACCGCGTTTGAGAACGCGATGGTGCTCACGATGGCCGTCGGTGGTTCGACCAATGCGGTTTTGCATCTTTTAGCGATGGCGCGCAGTGTTGATGTCAATCTGAAAATCGACGATTTCCAGTCGGTGAGCGACCGGATTCCGCTGTTGGCCGATCTCAAGCCGAGCGGCAAATATGTGCAGGAAGAACTGCACGCCGTGGGGGGCACGCCAGCGGTGATGAAAATGCTGCTCGCCGCAGGATTGATCGACGGTTCATGCCTCACTGTGACGGGGAAAACAATTGCCGAGAATCTGGCCGATCTACCTGAGCTAAAAGCGGGGCAAGACGTGGTGCATTCGCTCTCTGACCCCATTAAGAAGACCGGGCATATCCGCATCATGCGCGGGAATTTTTGCCCCGATGGTGCCGTGGCGAAGATTACCGGCAAGGAAGGTTTGCAATTCAACGGCCCAGCCAAAGTGTTCGACAGCGAGGAAGACATGCTCCACGCGCTCGAGAAAAAACAGATCACTAAGGGGGACGTCGTCATCATTCGCTACGAAGGCCCACAAGGTGGCCCCGGCATGCCCGAGATGCTCACCCCCACGAGCGCGATCATGGGTGCCGGCCTGGGGAGCGACGTGGCGCTACTCACCGATGGCCGGTTCAGTGGCGGTTCGCACGGTTTTATCGTGGGGCATGTCACACCCGAAGCGCAAGTCGGCGGTCCAATTGCCCTCGTAAAGACCGGCGACAAAATCATCATCGACGCCGAGAAAAATGTGATCAACGTGGATATTTCCGACGACGAATTCAAGACTCGCCGAGCTGCGTGGAAAGCCCCAGCTTACAAGTCCACCCGCGGCACGCTCTATAAGTACATCAAAAACGTGAAGAGCGCGAGCGAGGGGTGCGTGACGGATGAGTGACTGGCGTTAGCCGGCATCGTCCCGATGCCGAGATGGCGCTAGAAATGATCATTCCCTCGGCATCGGGACGATGCCGGCTAACTCACAACTTCTTCCCGATTCGCACCCGCGAAGATTTCCATCACCTCGGGGGCGCTTGTCGCGTGCTCGAGTTTGTCGCGGTTCTCGCTGCTGCCAGCTAAGGCGGCAAGTTGGCTCAGCAGCATCACCTGCACATCGGGTTGATCCTCGGGCGTGACGAGTAGGAACACGAGCCGTACGATTTCGCTCGAATCGGGATTGAACAGGATCCCTTCCTCGCTGCGTCCAAAAACAACCAAAGGCCGCGTGAGCCCAGGCACGCGAGCGTGGGGGATCGCCACGCCGCAACCAAGACAGGTGGGAAGTTCTCGCTCGCGTTCCAGCGCGAGATGAGCGACGTCGGTTCCCAAGGGCAATAATCCATGGGGGATATTGGCGGCGAGTTGGGCGATGACTTGGTGCGGCGTACTACCGTGAAGATCGAGCACCACGCCACCGGCCATGATCGCTTCCTGCAGAAAAATCTTCGGTTCGCGCGGGTATTCATCTTCGATACGGCCGACGACTTGTTCCAGAATGTCTTCAATCGTGACAAGGCCGACGGGACTGCCATTGTCTTCCACGAGGCAGACGGAAGTGCCTTCGAGCTGAAAATGCTCGAGCGCGGTTTCTATATCGGTATTGGCACTCACGGCAGCAAGTGGCCGCGCAAGCCGCTGCCAATCGGGACTATGAGTTCCTTCGGAGACCAAATCTTTGGCGAGCAAATAGGTGCTCGTGCGCGCGGTCGCTGAATCGACAATCGGGTAGCGTGAGAAATGATGCTCGGCCACTTGGCGGCGGACTTCGTCAATCGTGGCAGAACTGGAAATTCGTCGCACACGAGTCCAGGGGACCATGATGCCGCGGACCATTTGGGTTTGCAGATTGCTCACGTTCTCCAACAGGAGTCGTGTGCGAATATCTCGCACGGCGAATTCCACGGATTCCTTGCTGGCTCCCGTGTCCGCGAGTACCAAGCGTGCCAGTGCGACGGCGGCTTCGCCTTCTTCAAAAACGGCGGCGGTAGCTCCGGCTTGTTCGAGGTATTCGCGCTCGCGCAGATAGTGAGCCCGTACGAGTATCCGCACTTTCGGATTCAAGTTCCGGGCAACTGCCACAATCGCCGTTCGACCGGTGGCCATGGGCAATGTGAGCACAAGATGCGTAGCTCGCTTCACACCCGCTTGTTCGAGAATCGCTTCCCGCGAGGCATCGCCGAAGATCGCAATACGACGCTTGTCGTGGAGTTCGGTGATCGTGTCCATGTTCATGTCGATAATGACGGTGTCCATTTCCGCATCGCGAAGCAAACGATCCACCGCACGGCCAACGGGACCGTAGCCGATCACAATGGCCAATTTATTGGAATCGTCGCCATAGGTGGCGATTTGGGCCATCGACACATTGTTCGCTTCTTTCACACGGCGTTCGGCACGAGCATTCAGAAACCGCCAAAGACGCGGTTGTTGCCGCAACCAGTTTTCGATGCTCCCAAGCGATCGAAACAAAATGGGATTCAACGTGATCGATAGAATCGCCCCACCGACCAGCACGCTATGGCCTTCCTCGGTCATCAATCCATACTTACCCGCTAAGTCAGAAAGGATAAACGAGAATTCACCGATCTGCGCGAGGCCAAGGGCGACCGTGAGCGAGGTGCGGACCGAGTGGCCCAGCAAAGCGACGATCAACAACGCGGCCAGCGGTTTGGCAATCATGATGATGCCCATCGCGG
The DNA here is from genome assembly GCA_034439695.1 of Bythopirellula sp. Taxonomy (GTDB): domain Bacteria; phylum Planctomycetota; class Planctomycetia; order Pirellulales; family Lacipirellulaceae; genus Bythopirellula. The sequence goes on from JAWXAV010000118.1 coordinate 5,092, forward strand.
CCAGCATCAACAGCGGTTCTTTCAACAAGATCATGGGATCGAAAATCATGCCGACGGACACAAAAAAGATGACGGCAAACGCATCGCGCAAGGGCAAGGCATCGGCAGCGGCTTGATGGCTCACCGGTGATTGCGCCACGACCATGCCAGCGAGAAATGCGCCCAGTGCCATGGAAGCACCAAACATGACATACGCCCCAGCGGCAATCGCGATCGAGAACACCAGCACGGTGAGCGTGAACAACTCACGTGAGCGCAGTTGGGCTACCTTCACGAGGGCCCAGGGCACAACCTTGGATCCGGCCACCAGAATAATCACCACCATGGCGGCGAGTTTGGTGAGGGCCCAGCCAATGGCGATCAGGGGATTGGCCATTAAGCCAGTTGCGACTTCCCCCCCTTCCGCTTGTCCGAGCACGGGAATTAACACCAACACAATCACGGTAAGTACGTCTTCGACCAACAACCAACCCACGGCGACGTGACCTTGTGGTGTGTTGAGCACTTCGGCATCCATCAAAACCCGCATCAACACGACCGTGCTGGCGACCGCCATCGCCATACCCAGTACGGCTCCGGTGATGTGGTCCATGCCAAACCAGGAAAACACAACAACGCCCAAGACCGTGGCAACTACGCTTTGCCCAACAGCGCCGGGAATCGCCACGGCTTTTACGGCGAGCAAGTCCTCGAGATGAAAGTGCAAGCCCACGCCGAACATCAACAGAATGACACCCACTTCAGCGAGTTGGTGGGCGATATCGAGGTCGGCCTCGAAGCCGGGCGTGTGAGAACCCACCAGCACTCCGGCCAGCAGATAGCCCACGATCGGCGAGAGCCGCAATTTCTGCGTCAAGATGCCAAACACCCAGGCCGCCGTGAAACCAACCGCCAACGTGCTTATTAAAGGAAAATCGTGCATGAAACCTATGAATGGTTTGGGCCGCCGCGTGAGGTTTTTTCTCCGTCCAAACCTAACCCAGATCGCCGCATGATTCTACCCCGATCCCGCTGCGAGCAACGCATGTGAGTTAAATGCAGCGGCAATTCACGGTCAGTTGGCTTTCAGAGTGTGCCCTCTATAATCGGGCATAGTCTTCGCGTCTCAATCCGTTCAGCTTCTGGAATATGATATGACCGCTACGCTCACCGAGCTTCCCGCCACATTGTCCGAACTCCGCGAGAGCGGCTGGCAATCGAAAACAGTGAAGCAAGAGATTCACGACAACTTTCTGCGACGCTTGCAGGCGGGCGAAGAACTTTACCCAGGCATCATCGGCTACGACGACACCGTGCTGCCCGAGCTCAACATCGCAATCCTCGCGCAGCACGATATTCTGTTCTTAGGCGAGAAAGGCCAAGCCAAAAGCCGGCTCATGCGGCTTATGGCCAGTTTTTTGGATGACATGATCCCCTACATCGCCGACCCCGAGATTCCCCTACACGACGATCCCTATCAGCCCATCACCCGGCGCGGACGACAAGTCGTTGCCGAGCGCGTACCAGAGGATGTGCCGATCGCATGGTGGAACCGCGAAGATCGTTATGCGGAACGGCTTTCACCGGGAACGAAGTTCGCCGACATCATCGGCGAGATTGATCCGGCAAAGTTGGCCTCCGGCGTGAGCATGAGTGCCGAGGATTCGCTGCACTTCGGGCTCATCCCCCGTATGCACCGGGGCATCTTTGCGATGAACGAACTTCCCGAGCTTGATGAGCTTGTACAGGTCGGCTTGTTCAACATTCTCGAAGAGCGCGACGTGCAGATTCGCGGCTATCCCGTGAAGTTCGATATCGACGTGCTGATTCTGTTCAGCGCGAACCCCGCCACCTACAACCGCAGTGGCAAAGTGATCCCGCAACTCAAGGACCGCATTGGCTCGATGATCCAGACGCATTATCCGCTCGAGCGCGAGTTAGGGGTGCAAATTTTGGAGCAAGAGGTGACCAAAGGGGAAATTGGAAAGGGGAAAGAGGAAAACACTGACGCAGAATCTCCCCTTTCCACTTTCGACTTTCCTCTTTCCGATGTTGTGGTTCCCTATTTTATGAAAGAGCTTGTCGAGGAGGTCAGCCGCTCGGCGCGGAAGTCGAAGTTTGTCGATCACCAGTCGGGCGTGAGCGCGCGGCTGTCGATTGCCAACTACCGGACAATGCTAGCCAGCGCGCGGCAGCGGGCGGCTGTTTTGGGCGAAACTCCCGCTGTACCACGGATCAGTGACCTTGGACATCTCTATGCATCATCACTGGGGAAGTTGGAACTCGATTTGATGGGGACGCATCAGATGACCGAGAAGCAAGTTCTCGACGCCGTACTCGCCGAGGCGATTGCCACGGTCTTTAGCGAGTATGTCGACAAGCACGGCTTGGCAGAGATTGGTCAGATTTTTTCCGAGGGTGTGAAGATCGAAGTGGGCGACATGCTTCCCTCTTCGCACTACGCGAAGCTTCTGCAGCGTGTGCCGCCGGTGTGGGACAAAGCCTTTGAAGTCAACGCGAGCCAGAATGAAGCCGTCCGCGCGTCGTGCGTTGAGTTCGTGCTGGCGGGCCTCTACGCCACCGACCGCATCAGCCGCAGCCAATCGCATGGGCGGATTGTGTATGAGGTGTGATCGAATCGATTGTTTCCTACCCCATCGTCTCTCTCGCTCAAATCTGGTCTAATACCGAGTTGGGCGCTACTATTTTAGCTTCAGCTATGTCGCTCACTCCATACAGAGACACCTCGACTTGTCTTGCCTCAGACGGAACTGGAATTTTCCTTTGTGGTTGTTAGCATAACTCCAACCGCAGGAGAATTCCATGAACAGTTCCCCAAACGAGTCGCTC
>JAWXAV010000119.1:0-13962 GCA_034439695.1 Bythopirellula sp.
GTTGGTTCCTCCAATAAAGGGAAAATGGTTCTTCCCAGAAGGTATCTTCTGGGCGGAGGAACCGCCATGCTTTTCAACTACACGGGGGACATTCTCTCTTCAATGGCCGATCGATATTTATGCTTTACTACACACTGGTAAAGCCAAGTAAAAGTTTTATGGCCGGCCTCCCACTTGTTTCTTAGATCAGTCGGACCAAGCATTCGATGCAGGTCGTGTTCGTACCAATAAGCTCTCGTTGTCGACTCTCCTATTCGATCGTGCAACGTATAGAAAGGGCCGCTTCGGATGTGATTCAGAGCCTTAGTTGGTGTGCTAAATATAAATCGATCAATAATTGAATTATTGAAAGGGAAGTTCAACAGCCCGAGAAATAGAGATAGGCTGCGGAGTGCTTTGTTGCCAGCTTCGTGCTCCGTTCGAGATCTGACAGTTACCTTAACGTGTGTAGAATGAACAGGGCGCATTTTCTCATCACTAAGCCTATCGAGCTTTTGCGCAATCTCGGGATTTGCAAGGTATCGCGCATCTCGGCTAGTTGAAAAAAACAACGAACACCCTCCAATTTTGGTATTTGCGAGCGGAGGATGCCAGGACAGACATAGAGAAGTTAGAAGCCAGTATTTCCGTGATTGCGAGGCCAGGTGTTTTTTCTCTTCTAGGGCTAACTGTTTCATGACGCTGGCTGGAGAAATTACATCTCCGCGCTGTGCGATTTTTGAGAGCGCAATACTGACGAGTCTGTCCTTTGTATGGAAGTCAATTTCATCTACACAGCTAATCGAAGCAATCAACATTGCTTCGCAATCACGGTAGTAAGTGGTAACACTGAAACCACCCGTCTTCGTTTTCACGGCGTCGATCTGCTGACACAGATAGTCAACATCTCCGCGAAAAATCCTGCCGGGCTTATTTTCGTTCCACTTAGCGCACATCGACTGAGACTCGCAGGAGTGTGGTGTTGAGATAGACGTCTTTAGCCTAGAATGTGGCAATTAAGCGGCACTATAGTCAGTCAGGATGGCAACTTCAATGACTTCTCCAAGGAAAAGGCTGGGGCGTAATGAGCAATGCTGGTGTGGTTCTGGAAAGAAATTCAAACACTGTCATTTGCGCCGAGAAGCAGAGGAACCTATGAATCCCTTCGACGCATTTAAGAAACTGCAGGAGTTTAATAAAAAGCCCGAGTGTCTGCATCCCGACAGCGGCTCAGGCAAATGCTCTTCAAAAATCGCTAAAGCTCATACTGTCCAACGAGGCAGTTCACTTCAGAAGATTGCAGATAAGGGACATGTCTACGGATTCGCGGTTGATGCAGTCAATCTGAATAAATCGCCTGGCCGAATCCCAGTCAAACGAATAGGCATAAATGATGCGTCAACTTTCAATGGCTTTTGCGCTAATCATGACAATACCACTTTTTCACCGGTCGAGCAAAAACCGTTTACTGCTACTCACGAGCAGTGTTTCTTATTGGGTTATCGTGCCATGTGCCGAGAATTTTATCAAAAGAAGACGGTGATAGACGCAATGCCCTTCATTAGTCAATTGGACAAAGGTCGAAGCCTTCCAGATCAAGTTGATTTCCAGAGCAGCCTACAAAGTATGTTCGTGGGGCAAACGGTCGGTCTTCGTGACTTGAAACAACGAAAAGATGCGTTCGACAAGCTGCTCGTCAATGGCAATCATCAAGATGCCAACTTTTATGTGATTGAAACTACCGTCACGCCAGATGTAATGGCGACGTTTGGCGTGACGCTTGAATTTGATTTCGAAGGCAACAGGCTGCAGAACTTAAGCGATCTCGATAAGACCTTAGAATCAATCTACATCACGATATTGGCAACCGAAAGTGGCGGCGCGATCGTGCTGAGTTGGCTCAATGACACTAATGTTGCGTGCGAGAAATTTGTTGGCTCATTGCATAGAATCGAAGATAGTGCAGTTGGCGATGCGATCATTAGATTGGCTTTTGAGTATTCCGAAAATACGTTCTTTAACCCGATATGGTGGGATGGACTTCCCGAGAATATCAGGCATGGGCTTTTGGACAAACTAACAACTGCAATCTCGCTTGATGTTAGGCGACTTCCTTCGTGCCTCATGCCAGACGGCAAACGATACGTGTCGTGGCCGGTCTCTGGTCGCAAATCAAGTGTTGAGTTTTGATTTTGCTTTAATCCATTTAAACAAGCTGAGCCTAAAGCAAGTTGCCGAGGTCTTTGCTGTCTCTATCGCCATATTTCAGCAAGAGAAGATTGAGCTATTTAGCGCTGAATTGCTTACCGCTGCTCGCGCGGCACGAAATCGCGTACTGTCGGCCCTGTGTAAATCTGTCGTGGGCGGCAGATTTTTTTGTTGGGGTTTTCGTGCATTTCGCGCCAGTGGGCGATCCAGCCGGGGAGGCGGCCGATGGCGAAGAGTACGGTGAACATCGGCACGGGAATGCCAATCGCGCGGTAGATGACGCCGGAATAGAAATCGACGTTCGGATAGAGTTTGCGCTCGATGAAGTATTCGTCGCTGAGGGCCACTTCTTGCAATTGGCGGGCGATGTCGAAGATGGGGTCGTCGATGTGCCGCTTGTTGAGCAGCCGCTCGCACATGGCTTGGATGATCGTCGCGCGCGGGTCGAAATTTTTGTAGACTCGGTGACCAAAGCCCATCAGCCGGAAGCTGCTCGTCTTGTCCTTGGCCATGTCGACGTATTTCTTGACGTTGCCGCCGTCTTTGCGAATTTGCTCGAGCATGGCAACGCAGGCTTCATTCGCCCCGCCGTGGAGTGGCCCCCACAGGGCGCTGATTCCCGCCGAAATGGACGCAAATAAATTCGCGTTCGACGAACCGACCATCCGCACCGTGGAGGTGCTACAGTTTTGCTCGTGATCGGCATGGACGATCAGCAGTAAGTTCAGCGCTTCGACAAAGTCGGGGTCGACTTCGTAGGGCTCGCTCGGCACGGAGAACATCATCTGCAAGAAATTCTCGCAGTAGGTCATGTCGTTTCGTGGATACACGAACGGCTGGCCGATGGATTTCTTGTACGCGAAGGCGGCGATGGTGGGGAGCTTGGCCAAGAGCCGCATCACCGATTCTTCGACTTGGCCTTTGTCGTGGGGATCAAGCGAGTCTTGATAAAACGTGGAAAGCGCGCCGACGACCGAACTGAGGATCGCCATCGGGTGTGCGTCGCGGGGGAAGCCGTCATAAAACATCCGCATGTCTTCGTGCAGCATCGTGTGCCGTCGGAGTTTCTGACGAAACTTGTGGAGTTGGTCCTCGGTGGGAAGTTCGCCGTTGATGAGGAGATACGCGACTTCGATGAAATCGCAATTCTGCGCGAGTTGCTCGATTGGGTAACCGCGATAGCGCAAGATGCCCTGCTCGCCGTCGAGATAGGTGATCGCGCTCTTGGTCGAGCCGGTATTCATGTAACCGTCGTCGAGCGTGATGTAGCCCGTCGCGCCACGGAGCTTGGTGATGTCGACGGCCCGCTCTTGCTCGGTCCCTTCCACAACGGGAAGCTCGATCTCTTCCTCGCCGAGAATCAGTTTTGCGACATCAGTCATCGCGGGTTCCCTTTTAACTGTGGTGCTCATGGTCAGCCTTGTTCCTAGAGACAGCTTCAAATAACCGGGGGCTAGCCACCCAGAGGGTACCCGGCGGCTGATTAATCAGCCGACACGCGCTAGCGTCCGGTTCTCTCTCGTGATTTTGAAACCTGTTCTAACCGGAGTGAGTTCAGAACAAAAAAATAGACTCCGCCACGGAAAGAACCGTGTTGCCATTGCCATCGTTGGCCATCCCTTACGCGCCGACACTGTGAGTGTACCGGTAGCCTGGCGAACGATCAATCGGTGCAATTGAGAGGGATGCGTGAATCAGAATTTCTGATGCAAGCGGCTTACGCCGCCTTGCGGGCAAGGCGGGAGAATTACTTTTGCGCCATCTCGCGTTGCCGCTGCTTAATTTCTGAACCTCGAAATTCACCGTCGAAGACGGTCCAGATGCGACTCTTATCGCGGAGCTTGTCGAGCTCCACATTCACGAGCGTTTTCTTGCCTTGGGCTTCGAGCGTTTTGCGAATGTCGGCTTGGGCCTCGGTAAACGGGGTACGGCCAGCCTCTTTGCGTTCCAAGACGCGGATAATGTGGAAGCCTGTTTCGGTTTCGATGACGTCACTCATTTGGCCGACTTCCAGGGAGAAGAGTGCTTCGTCGATCTTGGTGCTGCGCAAGGCTCCCCGCGTCGTCCAATCGTGGGCGCCGCCTGCCGATGCCGTGATGCCATGTGACTTCGCCTTAGCGATCTCCGCGAAGACGGGGCCACGCATGTTGGGATTCTGTGTGACCAATTGCCAAACTTCATTTCCCATTCCGGTGATGGCCTGCCACGCGGCCGTGCGATCGCCGTTGAGCCGCGCTGTTTGAATCGACAATTCCTCCCACTTGGCCTGGGCGGGAAAGTCGAATTCGGCTTCGTGTTTTTGGTAATAGGCCAGCAGGTCTTCGTGAGTGACTTGCTTAGTCTTGGGAGCCATCTGGCGGAGCCACTCGCCGGCGATGGTGCGTTCGCCGAATTGGCGTTTCACGTCAGCAATTGAGGTGCCGCGTGAGCGGAGGAACTCTTCCAGCTCTTGAGCGTCTTTGACTTTCATCACTTCACAGAGACGAGGTATTTCCGACTGCTCAAACGGCTCGGCGAGATTCTCTTCAATCTTCGGCAGATTTTCGGCGGGGACTTTGCGGCGAAAGTCGGCGTATAGAACCTTGGTGTCAATCAGACCCATCACTTGCTGCCGCAACAACGCGCGCTTGGCGTCTTCGAGTTGATCGGGAGGAATCCGCTCGCGGTTGGCTTCGAGAATCATGTTCACTTGCCAGAGAACGTCGCTTGCGAGCACGATCTCGCCATCGATGCGGGCGAGGATTTCACCACCCTCAAGCGGCTTGGCAGTCCCCGCAGTGGGGGTCGGCGTGACCGAGTAATCAATGACTGGCCCAGCAGCTTGGGCCGAGGGGGGTGCCGCGACCGTGGCAGGCGAAGAATAGTTGGCGTTGAGATCTTGGACACCCCGCACGGCTGACGGCGCGGGGGGGGGAGCAAACGCAGATTCGGTTTGCGCGTGAGCGCAGGTTGCTTCGATCAATAACGTGACCAAAGCCAGGCAGCATCGCTGAGCTGTTTGCAGAAGAGTCAACTGCACCACCAAATCTTCAATGTCGGTCATAGCCACAGGCGCTAGCCTACGTTCGTAACCGCTGGCTACCGCCTGCGGCTGGAAAAATGGAGCATCTTCTCGTGTCGTTGCGGAGAAAAGCGGCGGGAGTTTAGTGGCCGGGCTCGATTCGTTGCAAGAGCGTTTCGAGTGACTCGATAATTCGCCGCGGGTCGGCAATGTCTGGACCCAGGGGAAGATAGGCGCTCTGGTCGTCGGCAATTCGGAGCTGGCCGCCACTGCGGGCGACCAGCAGTTCCAATTCCCGCCGATTCTTGTAACCGAGCACGACATACTGGCCCTCGACATGGATCGAGCCAAGCTGCCAACCATGGGCCCAAATCCGGAGGCGTGCTAGCTGAACAAGTTGCTCGACGGGTGCTGGCAAGGGCCCGAAGCGGTCAGCCAGCTCCGCACGGTATTCGTCGAGATCCTTTTCGGCGATCAGCCGGCTCAAACGGCGATAGAGATCGATTTTGATCCGCATGTCGGGGACATATTGCCGGGGGAAGAACGCTCCCACGGGCAAGTCGAGGAGAACGTCGATGGAATCACGGGGCGGCAAGCGTTTGAGTTGCCGCACCGCTTTTTCCAACAGCGCGCAGTATAACTCGTAACCCACCGTGGCGATGTGGCCACTTTGTTGCGTGCCGAGCAAGTTCCCCGCACCACGCAGTTCAAGATCGCGCATGGCGAGGGCAAAGCCGGCTCCCATTTGGTTGAACTCTTCGATGGCCCGTAACCGTCTGGCGGCTTCCGGCGAAAGGTGCCGATTCTCGTCGACCATGAGATAACAATAGGCCCGATGCTTGTAGCGCCCCACGCGGCCACGGAGTTGGTGCAAATCGGCGAGGCCATAGCGGTCGGCGTCGTCGATGAAAATGGTGTTTGAGTTGGGGATATCAAGGCCACTTTCGATGATGGTTGTTGCCAACAGAATGTCGTATTCCCCACGGACAAAACCGAGCATCGCGTCTTCGAGTTCGGTCTCGTTCATCTGGCCATGGCCGATGCCAATGCTGGCCTCGGGAACGATTTCGCGCAACTTGGCGGCGAGGTTGTGAATGTCGTGAATGCGGTTGTGAACGAAAAACACTTGCCCGCCGCGATTGAGTTCCCGCAGAATCGCGTGGCGAATGAGGGCTTCGTCAAAGCGGGCCACGCGGGTTTCGACGGACAAACGATCTTTGGGGGGAGTTTCCAGATTGGAAATACTGCGCGCACCGAGCAGTGACATGTGCAGCGTGCGCGGAATCGGCGTGGCCGTCATGGTCAGAACATCAACGCTCGCGCGCAGTGCTTTGAGGCGTTCCTTGACGGCAACGCCGAAGCGTTGTTCCTCGTCGATAATCACAAGACCCAAATTTTGAAATTGCACGTCGGGCGAAACCAAGCGGTGCGTGCCGATCAAGAGATCAATCTGTCCGTCGGCGATTCCTTTGAGAATCTGCCGCTGTTCTTTCGCGGAACTGAACCTTGTGAGCGTGGCGATTTGGAATGGATACTCGGCCATGCGCTGCTTGAATGTTCGGCCATGCTGTTCGGCCAGCACCGTGGTCGGCACGAGCAGGGCCACTTGGTAACCCGCGTCGATGGCTTTGAACGCGGCCCGCATCGCCATTTCGGTTTTGCCGAAACCAACATCACCGCATAGCAGCCGATCCATCGGCTTGGGAAGCTGCATGTCGGCCTTGATCGAGGCAATCGCCGTCAATTGATCGGGCGTTTCCTGGTAGGGAAACGCGGCGTCGAATTCCTGCTGCCATACCGTGTCGTCGGGAAACGCGATCCCGGGCCGCGAACTGCGGGCTGCTTCGAGTTCCAGCATGTCGGTGGCGAAATCGGTGACCGCTTTTTCGGCGGCTTGCTTTTGTCGAATCCACGATTTCCCGCCGATACGGGCGAGCACGGGACGGGCCTGCCGACCACCGACGTATTTCTGCACCAACTCGATGCGGCTGGTGGGGACATAAATCCGCGTCCCGCCGTGGAATTCGACTTCGAGATGCTCCTCGGCCCCTTGCTCTTTTTCGAGGAGCTTGAGCCCGCGATAGCGACCAATGCCATGCGAGAGGTGGACGACCAAATCCCCTTCGCGGAGTTGCAAGAAGCTATCGATCGCCCGGCTGGTCTGCCGCTGCGTGGGGCGAGCAAATTCCTCGCGGTGAAATAATTCCGCCGCGCTGATTAAGAGAACTTGTTCCTGCACAAAGCGAAAGCCGCGGGCTAGCCGACCAGTGACAAATCGCATCTGGCCGTTCTGCAGAAGCTTGGTTTGAGAGAATAACTCAGCAAGCCGTTCCGCTTCCGCTTCGGTTTCGGTGACCAAATAGACGCGGTGCTCGGCGGCGGCGGTTTCGAGTTCTTCGCGGACCTTGTGGACGTCACCGCTGAACCGCTCGACCGATTCAAACTGCAAATGAGCGGTCGTGTCGTAAGAGCCGCTCGGTACACCCGCGGCAGTCACGGAAGGGAATTTGTTGATTTCGCCCAGACAGACGGAAGCGGAAAAAAAGTCCTCGGCCTTTTCGAGCCGCTGATGGTAGAACTTGCCCTCTTCTTGCAATTCGCTCGGCTCAACGAGAACGAACCAACTTTCGGGCGGCAAATAGGCGGTGAAGTGGGTCCGATTCGTGTTTGCTGGTTGAAGCACAGTGATGTCGACAGCTTGTAGAGATTCGAGGCTCCGCTGCGTGGCCACATCGAACGACCGCAGGGATTCCACTTCGTCGCCGAACAGTTCCACGCGAATCGGATGCTCGGCGTCGGGCGTGAACAGGTCAAGAATCCCACCGCGTAACGAAAACTCGCCGGCCATTTCCACGGCCGACGTGCTCACGCAACCTTCGGCGGCCAACCAGCGAGTCAACTCCGCCATGTCGAGCGTGTCGCCGACTTTGATTTGCCGCGTGGCCGCTGCAAGTGCCGCCGCGCTGGGGACCGGCTGCATCAAGCTTTGGATCGCCGTGACAATGATGCGGGGGGACCGGCGATCCGTCGGATCGCGGCTACTCAGCGACTTTAAGACCCGCAGCCGCCGACCGTAGATTTCGTCGTTGAGCACGCGCTCACCGGCGTCGGTTTCCCACGCCGGAAATTGCGCGACCCGTGCTTTGGTGAACAGGGTTAAATCATCGCAGAGCGAATCAAGATCGCGGATGTGCGGCAGGACCACCACCAGCGTTTGGGGGGCATGGTGTTCGAGCGCGGCAGCCACAAGCGCGCACGAAGACCCCCAGACTCCGCCGAGCGTCCCGCCATGACCCGCGGCGAGGCTCGCTAGCACGTCGGCGAAGCCGCTGTGTCGCTCAAGTTGGTCGGCCAGGGAGTGCAGCTCACGAGCAGCAGCCGTACTGGCCTCGACGACTGTGGACATCATTCCAGTGAGCGAATTGTAAGCGGGAAACTGTAATGCGGGTAGAGCGGGTCGCGTATTTGCTGGTGTGGAACCGCAGAGTTGCACGCCCTGGCGACTTCCCCGACAATATGTTTGTCATTCATTTAGCCGCGGAGCTTGCTCCGCGCTTTTTAGGGCGGAGAACGGCAATGAAATATATCTGGGCAGCACTTCTGTCACTTCTTGGTTCCGCAGACCTGTTTGCGGCGGAGTCCACGATTGCCGACTTCGCGCTCCAAGATTATCTGGGGGCCGAGCACAAGCTGAGCGATTGGCAGGATAAAGAGTTGGTGGTCGTCGCGTTCCTGGGAACCGAGTGCCCGCTGGCGAAACTCTATGGCAGCCGCCTCGCGGACATGGCCAAGGAATACGCAGCCGATGGCGTGCAATTTGTCGGCATCAATTCCAATCAGCAAGATACCCTGCGCGAGATGGCCCACTATGCCACGCAGCACAAAATCGAATTCCCGCTCTTGAAAGATTCAGCGCACAAGGTGGCCGACCAGTTCGCCGCCGAGCGAACCCCCACGGTTTACGTGCTCGATCAGGATCGCACGATTCGCTACAGTGGGCGCATCGACGATCAATTCGGCGTCGGCTACCACCGCAACGAAGTCAAAAAAAATGAGTTGGTGAACGCGCTCGAAGACTTGCTCGCCGGCAAACCGGTGTCCGAACCTCAAACCGAAGCGGTGGGGTGCATCATTGGTCGGACGGAGAAAAAGGCACCCACGGGCGACATCACCTACGCACAGCACATCTCGCGGCTGATGCAGCAGCATTGCGTTCGTTGTCACCGCGAGGGACAGGTCGCGCCGTTTGCACTCACGAGCTATGAGGAAACCTCGGCTTGGGCCGAGACGATGCTCGAAGTGATCGACGATGGGCGGATGCCCCCTTGGCATGCGAATCCCGAGTTCGGCCATTTTGCTAACGATGCCCGCATGAGCGACCAGGATAAACAAATATTCCGCCAGTGGGTGGACAACGGCATGCCCGAGGGAGACCCGAGCAAGTTACCGCCGCCACAACAATTCACCGTGGGTTGGCAGATTCCGCAGCCCGATAAAATCTACAAGATGGACAAGCCCTTTACCGTCCCGCCCAAGGGAACCGTCGATTATTTTTATGTCGTGATCGATCCCGGCATTGCGGAAGATACTTGGGTGTCAGCCGCGGAAGTCCGCCCGAGCAACTATGAGGTGGTGCATCACGCGATCGCGTTTTTCATTCCGCCGCATCGTGATTTCAAGGGCGGCGATCCGCTCAGGAATTCCATTTCAACCTATGCTCCTGGCATGCCTCCCGCGCAATGGCCGGAGGGGTACGCGCGTTTCATTCCCAAGGGGGCCAAGCTCGTGTTTCAATTGCACTATACGCCGAATGGCAGCGTCCAAACGGATCAAACGGAAGTCGGCTTGGTCTATGCCGACCCGGCCACGGTGAAGAAGGAAATCCATTACGAAATCGCCGTGAATCCGCGGTTCAGCATTCCGCCGGGCGAGGCCAATCATCATGTGCCCGCTAGATACGAATTCGACGACGACCTGATGCTGCACGCGTTGATTCCCCACATGCACCTCCGGGGGAAAGCCTTCCGCTTCACGGCAAATTATCCCGATGGCAAGAAGGAAGTGTTGCTCGACGTGCCTCGCTACGATTTCAACTGGCAAAACGGCTATGTGCTCTCGGACATCAAACGGATCCCCGCGGGCACGATTATGGAATGCGATGCCTACTATGATAACTCGGCCGACAATTTGGTGAATCCCGATCCCACCAAGGAAATCCATTGGGGGGATCAATCGTGGGATGAGATGATGATCGGTTCGATGGTGGTCACGGAACCGGACGTCGAGCAGGAAGCACGAGCGGAGAATTCCCAGACGCGATAGTAATTTCCCCTAATCCCACAGGGCATGGTTCAACAGGGAAAAATAGTTTAGCCACGGAATTTCACGGATTAAACACGGATGATTGGGAGCGACACCTTGGATGGTGATAAGCGATGTGACGGACAAGAAAAGTCCTTCTTTGTTCTAAAATATCCGTGTTCAGTCCGTGTTTCATCCGTGGCTAACTGTTCTGAACTTTGCGCTATAGAACTAAAAGAGAGGTGGATTTTTCTATTCGTGGATTTCGATGGACTCGACACGCTCACGGGGTATCCAAACGCGATTGCGGGTCACATCGGGCTTCTTGGAATCGGATGACGGTTGGAGCACGATCCAGCGCTCGCTTTGCTCGGTAATTTTGCCTCGCCACAGAACCGGTTCGTTGCCGCTCACCGCGACGCTGCAATTCACGCCCGTCGGTGGGGCGAGCAACTCCCGCGCGCGGCGCGCGGAATTTTCGCTGTATTCCGACCAGTACGAAAATCCGCTCCACAGAATCATCGCCAGCGCTAGCAGCAAAATGGCCGTGCGGTAACGAATGCGAAAAATGGATCGAGGTGCCGTCGCCATGGCGGGATTCTAACATCTCGGCAAGCTCAAAGGTACAGCAAGCCCTTACAACCGTGGCGAACCGTGCGAAGCGAATCGTGTCGGCGACTTGGCAGTGCTTCTTGAGCCAATCTTCTTGTGTTGTTCTCCAACCTGGACGATACGAAACGATGAGGGTTTGACGTTTCAGTAGTTAAAGTACAAGGAACCCAGGCAATGTTTCGCTCGTTGTTCTTGGCACTTGGTGCGTACACCTGTTTGCTGGGAGTTGAGGCGCTGGCCGTGGAAAAGGCAATCCTCAAGCAGCCCCCCGAGGGTCAAAAAGCGTTCCTCGACCAGACCGAAGTGGTTCCCCCGGAATGGGCTCCCTGGAGCCTCATGGGTGGCGGGGCGGTGGTGGTGCTGTATTCGTTCACGATTCCCAAGCGCGTGGGCGGTTAGGTTGGCGAACCGCGCGGCCCTGAAATTGTCTACTCCAACGAAACAAGTTAGCCGGCCTCGTTCCGAGGCCGTGAAGTCACATATAGCCGCGATCCCCGCGTTTTTCACGGCACTGGGATCCGCTGCGGCGGACCGGCTAACATCCGGGAAATCCTTGTTTCAGGCCGCAAGTCGGTTTAAGATAAAGGGTTCGAGTATCTGCCGGTCCTGTGGATTCGGCAAACTATTGAAATCAATGTTCTCGTTTGTTTGAGGTGCATCGTGGCTACAGTGGAAAAGCAAAAGAAGTCCCCGACCAAGACCGACCTGGTGAGCGGAGCCGATATTCTCGTCCAATCGCTGGTGAATCTTGGTGTCGATCAGATTTTTGCTTATCCCGGCGGGGCGAGCATGCCGTTGCACCAGGCGCTCACGCGGTTTAGCGACAGGCTCCGCACGATCCTGCCGCGACACGAACAGGGGGGCGCGTTCGCTGCGCAAGGTGTGGCCCGCAGCACGGGTAGGGTGGGCGTCTGCATGGCCACCAGCGGTCCTGGGGCGACGAATCTCGTGACCGCCATCGCCGATGCCAAGCTCGACAGCATTCCGCTGTTGGCCATCACCGGCCAAGTGCCCACAAGCGTGATTGGCACGGATGCGTTTCAAGAAACGCCGATCGTGGAAGTCTGCCGCGGCATCACCAAGCACCATTATTTGGTGACCGACGTGAACGATCTGGCGCGCATTGTCCGCGAGGCTTATGTGATTGCCACCACGGGACGACCCGGTCCGGTGTTGATCGACATTCCCAAGAACGTGCAACTCTCGATGTGCGTCCCCGATTACGAAGAATCACTCAATTTGCCCGGCTACAAATTCGAGAATCCTCGTGCCAAGCCAGAACAGATCAACCAAATCGCCGCGGCAATCAAGCGGGCTAAGCGACCGATCATCTACGCTGGTGGCGGCATTGTAACGGCCGAGGCCAGCGATGCCCTGCGGCTGTTGGTGAAGAAAACTGGCATTCCGATCACGACCACCGTGATGGGACTCGGAGTTTATCCCTCAACGGATGTCCTGGCTCTCGACATGCTGGGCATGCACGGCAGCGTCTATGCGAACTACGCGGTGGAGGGGGCCGATTTGCTCATCGCCCTCGGTGTGCGGTTCGACGACCGCGTGACCGGAAAGGTGGAAGAGTTCTGCAAGCACGGCAAAATCATCCATGTCGATATCGACGCGTCGGAACTCAACAAAAACAAAGTGGCGCACATCCCCGTGTGCAGCGACGTGAAATTCGCCCTCGACGAATTGAACAAAATCGTCGAGGCTCCCGAAGACATTTCCGACTGGGTCGCCCAGTGCAAGCAGTGGAAGGCCGAGGAACCGTTCAAGTTCGACAAGAGCTATTCCGGCATTTTGCAGCAATCGGCGATTCACAAATTATGGGAAATGACCCGTGATCTTGATCCCGTCATTTCGGTGGGCGTGGGTCAGCACCAAATGTGGGCCGCGCAGTTTTACAAGTTTGAAGAGCCACGGCGTTGGCTGTGCAGCAGCGGCTTGGGCACGATGGGCTTCGGCCTCCCCGCGGCGATGGGTGCCCAAGCGGCGAACCCGGGCCGGCTGGTGATCGACATCGACGGCGATGGCAGCTTCCAAATGAATATCCAAGAGCTGGCCACCTGCTTCTGCGAGAAGCTGCCCGTGAAAGTGTTGCTCCTCAACAACCAGCACCTCGGCATGGTGATGCAGTGGGAAGATCGCTTCATGCAGGGGAATCGTGCCCACACGTTCCTTGGGCCAATCGACAATCCCGAAGCGACTGGCAAAGGCGATGGCCTGGGGCCCAAGGAGCGCTATCCCGACTTCGTCAAGATCGCCCAAGGCTACGGCTGCGGGGCGGCGTACGTCAAGGATAAGGGCGATTACGAAGCTGCCCTCAGGGAGATGATCTCCTACGATGGGCCCTATGTGCTTGACGTGGAAGTCCCCTACCAAGAGCACGTGCTCCCGATGATCCCCGGCGGCATGACTGTCAGGGATCTGATTAAGGAATAGTGCTTCGGCTTTCCCTCGAATGAGCGTCCATCCGCGCGGAGTAGCAGTCACACTTTTACCTTGACTGTACGACCTGGGTGAAAATAGCCAGACAATACCGAAGATCGTTTTGACACGAATCAAGCTCGCGATCCTCAGTAAACTTTCCAAAGAGCGCGCGGCCAAAACTAACGGCTGATATTGGCCACCCGTTTGTGATAAAATCAGCAACGCGTTAAACTAGATTTTGGCGGCGGTTCCTTGGAATCTGGGTCGGCAAGTTCTACCAGATGTTGTGGGTACTCGGCCCAACGGCGTAAAAAACGCAAGTTTTTTCGCGCCGAACCACAGCATGTAGTGGTTCCGGCCAAGCCACCCACTACCAATAGACATTTTTCCCTCCCCGCCGCACCCACCAAATGCGGCTCATGAACTACCCTAAA
>JAWXAV010000120.1:0-8285 GCA_034439695.1 Bythopirellula sp.
GCGGGCGTGCAACGTGCCGTCGCGCAACTCAGCGCCGATCCGGCTTACACCGGCGAAAGTTGGCAACTCACGAGTGCTGCGATTCCTGGCCAGGAATCGGCGCTGGTGGAAATCAAAGTCATGTCTCTGAACGAAGAGGAACCAACTCGCGTTGAGGTCCTTGCCCAAATCCCCGCCGACTCGCCCCAGGCGCTGCGGCGATCCTACACATTTTCACTCTCCAATGAGGAGTAATTTATGAACACTTTGCGATGTGGGTTTTTATGTGCTGGCAATCGGCTATCGGCTGTCGGCTATCGGCAAGACCGTTTTCTCTGGCTGAAAGCTGAGAGCCGACGGCCGACAGCCACCCGCGGCTTCACTTTGGTCGAGCTGTTGGTAGTAATCGCCATTATCGGCGTGCTCGTCGCGCTGCTGTTGCCAGCCATTCAGGCGGCCCGCGAGGCGGCGCGACGTTCGTCGTGCCTCAACAACATTGCGCAGTTGGCGTTGGCGGTACACAATTATGAGTTTGCCATCGAGCACTTACCTGCGGGGGTGATTAACCCCGAAGGCCCCATTCGCAGTGAACCGGATGGCCAGCATGTAAGTTGGCTCGTGCAGATTACGCCCTACGTCGAGATGGGCAACGTCTACAACCTCTTCGACCAGGAGGCCGGGGCGTACGCGCCGATAAACAGCGCGATCCGTGCCGTGCCTGTTAATTTATTTGTCTGCCCAAGCTTTCCAGGAAACGAGATGTCTGAGGACAAGCTTTCTGCTTCAAGCACCTACGCCGGTTGTCATCACGACGTGGAAGCGCCCATTGACGCCAACAATCACGGCTTGCTGTTTCTCAACAGCGGCATTCGCTACATCGACATCAAGGATGGGAGTTCGCAAACGCTTCTGATCGGTGAAGTGCGCGATGAGAATACTTTGGGGTGGGTCAGCGGCACACGGGCTACACTGCGCAACACTAGCAAGGTAAATCTACTATCGTGGCACGATGTGAGGCAACTTCCCACACCCGGTCCCCTAGAAGTTGGTGGTTTCAGTAGTGGCCACCCTGGTGGAATCAATACGGCAACCGCTGATGGTTCGTGTCATTTTGTGACTCAAGACATCGAGCCCGAAGTGCTCCGCCAACTGGGCCACCGAGCGGATGGGACTTTGCAGAGTCGGTATTAGTCGATCCGAAACACGCAGCAAAACCACAAGCAGACTTGTCGAATGGTGGTTTTACGCAAGTTGACTCGCTCAATCTTGCCTCCATAGCTGCCGATGATACAATTGATTAAAACATTTGTTTCAATCAATTGTACCATACTCTAAATCCATGTTAGAAAACGAGTTAGACACAACCCGTACCCGCCTGCTTGAAGCGGCTGGTGAGATGTTTTCCGAGCGGGGATTCGAGAACACGACTGTTCGCGACATCTGCCAAGAAGCCGGTGCCAATCTCGCGGCGGTGAATTACCACTTTGGCGATAAGGAGCGGCTGTATACCGAGGCCGTGCTGCGGGCGCATCGCTGGTGTCTCGAGCGAGTCTCGCTTCCCGATTGGGACGAATCGACCACGGCTGAGCAAAAGTTAGCCGATTTTATTGTGACCTTCTTTCGCCGTGTCTTGAATCGACCTGGCGATGCCTGGCAGCCGCGGTTGGTTATGCGCGAAGTGTTGCAACCCTCGGCAGCTTGTGCCGAAATGGCACGCTCGAACATCCGACCAGAGTTTGAGCTCCTCAAAGGGATCCTACGCGAACTGCTGCCTGATGATCTCAGTGTGGAAGAATTGCACCTCACTGCTTTCAGCGTTGTCGGCCAGTGTTTGTTCTATTTCTTTGCCGACGGCGTGATCCGCAACTTGATCGTGGCTGAAGAATATGCAGGCAATGATGCTGAAAAGCTGGCGGCTCACGTCACGAAATTTTGCCTGGCGGCAATCAGTGCCCGGACGCCGACGAAGCAACAGACCTTGTTGCAAAGCGAGGTACCGCGATGAATTGGATCTCGCTGAAAATGCTCACCGGCAACCAAGGCAAATACTTGGGGATCATCCTAGGAATTGCTTTCGCCACGCTGCTGATCGCGCAACAAACATCGATCTTTTGCGGCCTGATGCTGCAAACCAGCGGCCAGATTCGCGACATCCAAGGTGCCGACATCTGGGTGATGGACAAAAATGTGCAGTTTGTGGACGACGTGAAGCCGCTGTCGGACGGTGATCTTTACACCGTGCGGGGTGTGCCGGGGGTGGCCTGGGCCGTGCCGCTGTATAAGGGCCTCACTCGTTCGCGATTGGAAGACGGCAACTTTCAGCAAACGATTCTGTTAGGCCTCGATGATGCGACGCTCGTTGGTGCTCCGCCGGACATGATGCTGGGGAGCGTGTTCGATTTGCGCAAGCCCGACGCCGTAATTATGGATGTCGAGGGCTATCAACTTCTTTGGCCTAACGAAGAACCGCGGACTGGCAAACGGTTTGAGATGAACGACAAGGAAGCGGAAATTGTCGGCATCTGCCGCGCGAGTCGCACCTTCCAAACATTTCCGGTGGTTTATACTCGTTATTCCCAGGCGCTGCAGTTTGTGCCGCCCGAGCGGAAGGTGCTGTCGTTCGTGCTGGCCGACGTAACGAAGGGATCGAACGTCGAAGAAGTTTGTCGGCGAATCGAAAAGCAGACCGGCATGCGCGCTCTCACCGGCAAACAGTTCGAATGGGTCACCATGGAATACTTCATGCGAAAGACGGGCATCCCCTTCAATTTTGGCATCACGGTCGCGCTGGGATTTATCGTCGGCACGGCCATCGCGGCGCAAACGTTTTATCTGTTCACGATTGAAAACATCAAGCAGTACGGCGCACTCAAGGCGATGGGGGCGGGGAACCTCACGTTGCTGAGCATGATCTTGCTCCAAGCACTACTGGTGAGCTTCATCGGTTTTGGCCTGGGGATTGGCGCGGCGGCTTGGTTTGGGATTGTTGCCAATGCGCCGGGATCGCGGTTAGCGTTTTACATGCCGGTCGAAGTGTTTATCGGCACCGCGCTGGCCGTCGCCGCGATCAGTGTGCTCTCGAGCATGTTGAGCATGCATCGCGTGATGGTGGTTGAACCAGCCGTGGTGTTCCAAGGTTAAGCGAAAGTACGGGTCCAAACGTGACTGCGATTGCCAACGAAAAGCCGCTGATCTCTTGTCGCCAGGTGGCCAAGGTCTACGGCAGCGGCAATGCGGAAGTGCATGCCCTGCGCGGCGTCGATCTCGACGTGTACGCCGGTGAGCTCACAATGCTGGTAGGCCCGAGCGGGTGTGGCAAAACCACGCTGCTGTCGGTGCTGGCCGGCATCTTGAAGCCCACCAGCGGAACGGTCAACGCTTTGGGAACCGACCTGACATCACTTACCAGTTGGCAGCGGACGGCATTTCGGCGCGATAACGTGGGCTTTGTGTTTCAGCAATTTAATTTGCTGCCCGCGCTCACGGCTGCCGAAAATGCGGCGGTGCCGCTGGTGATCAAAGGCCAATCAAAACGCAAAGCGGTCGCTGCGGCTATAGCGCTGCTAGAGAAAATGGGGATGGGCGAGAGGGTGAACAACCTGCCCGGAAAACTTTCGGGGGGGCAGCAACAGCGCGTGGCCATTGCGCGAGCCTTGGTGCATCATCCGCATCTGTTGGTGTGCGACGAACCCACCTCTGCGCTCGATGCCAAGACAGGGCACACGATCATGGAGTTACTCCGCAGCATAGCGGTGGAAGGGGACCGGGCCGTGATCATCGTCACGCATGATAGCCGAATTTTTGAGTTCGCCGACAATATGGCCCGCATGGACGACGGTCGTATTGTTTCGCAGGAGCGGTATTCGAATAGCGGTTCCCCGACGAATGTTGAGAAAGTGATAGTCCAGCAACACGCTTAGAGACGCGAGTTCCAGATTCAATTCAAGATAAGAAACCGGACTTAGTATGTTTACAAAATTTGGCTTACCGATTGTTGCGCTTGGCTTGATCATTTTTGCCGCTAACTACTTGGTGAACGCGGGTACGCGGCTGCCGGACTTACCGCCACCGGTTCAACCAGCCATGAACCCGTTCCCGAATACCGTGGCAGGAGCCGGCATGGTCGAGCCGCAGACGGAGAATATCTCGGTTGGCGCGCCAGTTGCTGGCGTGGTCGTCGAGGTGATGGCTCACGTCGGCAAAAAAGTCCAGGCCGGCGATGCGCTGTTTCGCCTCGACGATCGCCAGCGGAAAGCCGAGCTAGCGATCCGCCGGGCAGCGCTTGCGGATGCGCAAGCCCAGCTTGCGCGGCTCGAAGCCTTGCCCCGTACCGAAGAACTTCCTCGGGCCGAAGCCAAAGTGCTCGAAGCCAAAGCCGATTGGGAGGATTGGCAGCAGCAGTCGACGCGCGGCGAGAAACTCTTCGCCAAGAATGCAATGCCCGAAGAAGAGTTTATGGTACGTAAGCAGCAGGCCTTGCAGGCTCGCGAACGGTACAACAGCGCGGTCGCAGAATTTGACTTACTCAAGGCAGGTGCCTGGGAATATGACAAACGCGTGGCCCAAGCAGCCATCGATCAAGCGGCGGCTCAGGTGCAAGAGACGCAGACCGAGCTGGATCGGTTGGTGGTGCGCGCACTCGTGGATGGCGAAGTCTTGCAGGTCAATGTGCGACCCGGCGAGTTTGTGGCCGCGCCAGCGAACCAAGCTTTGGTGGTGCTCGGTAATGTGACTCAATTGCATGTGCGGGTTGACATCGACGAGTACGACATACCACGATTTATCGACGATGCCGCCGCGCGAGCGACGCTTAAGGGTCAGCCGGACGAGTTCTTTCCCCTGCGATTCGTGCGCATTGAGCCTTATGTCGTGCCCAAGAAATCGCTCACCGGTGACAACACCGAGCGAGTGGACACGCGAGTCTTGCAGGTGATTTACGCGATCGACACGGGAGGCAAACGACTGTTTGTAGGGCAACAGTTGGACGTGTTTATCGACGCGAACAGAGCGGCTGACGGTACGGCGCAGCCTGTGAACGAAGAGGTGGAAGCAGTAAGCCAACTGGAGCGCGGTGCGTAGGGTTGCCCCTGGAAAACCTCGCCCGCTACTGCGTTTCTGGAAATTTGAGGCTCGCCGGTTAACCCTCTTTCAGATCGTCGAGGTGGCGGGTGGCACGGTAGAGGCCCGCGGCGAGGATCAAGACGAGCACCCCGATCACGAGCGTCATGACGCGCGAGTCGTTTAAGAGACGTGTTAACAAAGGCACGGCGGGCGCGAGTGGCGCATCGACTTCGACTTGATCGCCGAGCGTGGCCACGAGCGGCGTGAAACCTTCACGGAGTGACGCGGCGAGGGTGGCCGTGTCGTAATTTGGCGCGGCGAGGGAATCGTTGCCGTAGGTGAGATCGTATTTGGCCTCCTTGGCGGCGAGAAAAACAACTTCATAAACGTGTCCCTCGGCAGTAGCGCCCTTAACCTCTAGCGGTGGGCTATCGCGATTTTCGATCACGAGGCGGTATTCGCCGCCACGGGTTTCGGGAATGTCCAAGCCGAGCGCTTCACGCTTGAGTGTGCGGAAGTCGATGCGCGCGAGATTGGCCGTGCCGAGTGTTTGCCAAGTCTTGGTTGTGCCCTGCTCAGCGGGAATTTCAATACGCGCATTGCGGCTAAAATTACGGTTGGGCGTGTCGATGGTGATCTCGGTCAGCGGTTCGCGCTGTGAGGTCAAATAGACCAGGGATTGTTTGGCTTTGGGGTCTTGCTCGACTTTATCAAGCTTCACGGGATACTCAACCTCGCGATCAGCGATTACGTCCTGGCGAACTTCATCGATCCACAATTCGATGCGATCAATCCGAAACGGCTGGCGATTGATGGTCGTGCGCTCGGTGCGGCCCTGTTCCTCGTCCCCTTTGAGCGAACGCGAGAGTTCCATAAGCTGCGACTGTTGTTCTTGGGTCACGTCCGCAATCGTGAGGCGATAGAATTGCGGTTGGCCCTCGATACTCGGCAGATCGAGCGTGACATTCCGCACATCCATGAACTGGGAATAGTCGAAGATCAACCCGTTGTCGACAAGCGTGTTCCAAGACTCGCCATCGGTCGAGCTTTCCACCTTGACGTGATGTTCAAAATTGACGAGCGGCGAGAAGAATCGAATTCCCTGCGGTGGTTGCAAGTGCTTTTGGGGATCGACTTGAAAGCGAATTTCGAGGCCACCTTCGTCAAGGGGTTTGAGCGCCAGTTTCTCGGCACTCCAGGTTTGCTGAACTTTACGACTCCGCTTGGTCTGGCCACGACGCAAGACATACGCGATCTCGTTTTTCTGGCCATCAAGCACCCGTAAATCAAGGTAATCGGGCAGCGAGTTGGCATAAACCTCGGTATCCAGCGGCACCGCAATCAACTCTTCGCCCTCGATAGCTGGCAGCGTGATCGGCTTGGCAAATTGTTTAGGCTCCTCGGCGGCGAATACCGAATTCAACGCGAAGAAGCAACCGAGGAGGACAAAAGTAATGCGCGTCATGGTTTTTCCTCCGACTTGGGGGAGGCTTGAGCAACGGTAAAATTGTCTTTGAACTTCAGATAAATAAACGAGCCCGCGAAGAACAAGATCACCAACGGGACGAGTGCGACCATCCGCCAGAACTGTTCAAGTCGCGCGAGATCGTTGAAAAAGACTTTGCCGGTGACAATCACAAATAGTGCGAGTCCGAGGTAGCGGAGCACCGCGATGCTTTTGCTGATACCCCGCCAGATCAACACCAGCGCGAAGATCGCCCACAGCACCGACACCCCGCCGGCTCGCAGCCCGTCGTAATTGTGGTACAAGTAGCTGTTCACTTCGAGCGTGAGATAGACGAAGAGCATCGCGAGACTTGCGAAGCCGAGGACGTTCCGGATTTGTTCAGCAGACTCGCGTTTAGCAAAGATCGCATAGGCCCCACCGAAAAAGCCAATGATCGCGCCGAAGTCGATGAATCGCATGGCCGCATCGCGGAAGGAATAGGGCGTCATGTAAAGCAGTTGTTCGTTCACGCCCCAGGCGGGGAGATCGACGGCAAGCAGTTTGCCGACGACCGCGATCAGGGCGAGGCCCAGCAAACCGAGAAACAGAATTCCGCCCGTGCGGGAATACTCGAACAAAAAGAATCCGCAGAGGCCGATCCAGAGAATCGTGAGAACAGGCAAACGAGCCGGGCCATAGAGCACGCCCACCGTGCGGTTGAGCTCCAAATGCAAATACAGAAACGCCATCACGATGGCGGCGAACACTAGTACATGGAGTGTCGAGGACTTACCGAGCCAGGGCTGCACGTCGTTCTCGCGCGAGACGACGCCGTCATCGCCCTTGGGTTGACGGTCGAGCATGCGGTACGCGATGCCGAAGGAGGCGATCGGAATACCAAAGGAAACGAGCCGTTCGACGAGCGCTTTCACGTATTCATTCCAAGGCAACTCCGCCGTAGTGGCAAAACCGGCCGTGAATTGCTGGCCGAGATCGTAGAAACAAAATCTCGCCAATACAACGACAAACAACAACAGCGAAATGTGGCGGACGAATTGGCTACCCAATTTTTGCGCGACCCACAGGAACACGACGGCTTGAATCGCCCAACTGGCGGTGATCCATTGCCTTGAAAGGACGAGTGGCATGGTGATCGCCAGAAAAAACGCGGACAAACCAAACAGCGAAACCAACAATTCGCGGTCGACCAACTTGCGGCGTAGAAAGAGAAAAATATGGGCGATATAAAAGGCCACCAAGCCCAATGTGAGGGCCGCGATCCAGCGGCGGCCGTGAACTTCTTCAATCAAATGGGAACCGACGACGAAAAACACGCCCGCATTCACGAACAGGGCGATTAAGTCGAGCAGATTCGACTTCGACTTGCGGACAACCTTGTAGAGAAAGATCATCGTCGAAAACAGCACGAAGAACGCCACCAGAAACGGCATCACTTCTTGAAAGTGGGTCTTGTCGTAGGCCCGCATGGAGGCGAAGAACAAGGCGTAGGTGGCGAAGAAGCTGAGATAATTCACCAGCGGCCAGTTCTTCCAGTAGCAAATCCCGAGCACGCCGATGCCCAGCACGAGCATGTAGCCATAGAGGCCGACGAAATCGACCGCTCCGGTGGAGAGCATCAGCGGCGTGCCGTAGCCGCCGATGATGCCCAGCACGGCAACGAGCATGGAATCGAACCGCACCGCGATCCCCCCGGCGAGCACCGTGATCGCGGCCATCAAGGCAAAGGCCGGCGCGGCGGGGAGTAGATCATACATATTCGCGGCGGCGAAGACGCTGA
>JAWXAV010000121.1:0-5875 GCA_034439695.1 Bythopirellula sp.
CGACTCTAGGGGCTGGGTTGAATATCGGCGTGGCTGGCAACTTCCCGATCCTATCCGCGAGTTAGAGGCAAGAGCACGCATGAGTGAAGATGCCTGCTTCCTGACTCCGGCACAGCGAGCGACGGTTGAGAAGCAAATTTGTGAGACCTGTGGCTATCGAGGCTGGACGCTCCACACAGTAAATTGCCGTTCGAACCACGTCCACGTCGTTGTAACAGCGAATGTGGTTAATCCGAAAAAGATTCGCATTGACTTGAAGGCATGGACCACCAGAGCGCTGAAATCAAACTTCGATAGCACTCGTGAGAACTGGTGGGCTGAAAGAGGAAGTATACGGTATCTCAATGGCGATCATGAGTTGCAAGCCGCCATTTTCTATGTTCGAGACGCTCAGGACAACCGACACTAACCCGCTGCGTTAGCGAGACTGGACTTTCCCCCGGCGCGTTTGCAAGACCCCATCGTGAGAAAGCAGCCGAAATAGTTGATCCTCGCTGACGCGTCGGGTTAGTGGAATTTGCCGCTTCGCTATCGTCGTTGCTCCCGCTAAAATGGCGGCTCCCTAGCCACCTGTCTCGGACTTGCCATGAAACCGATCCGTCGCTTGCTCGCCGCCAACCGTAGCGAGATTGCCATCCGTGTGTTCCGTAGCGCCCATGAATTGGGCATTCGCACCGTGGCGATGTATTCGCACGAAGATCGCTACGCACTCCATCGCTTCAAAGCCGACGAAGCCTATCCCGTCGGCGTCGAAGGAAAACCGCTGCAAGCGTACCTCAACATAGAGGGGGTGATCGAGCTCGCCAAGAAACACGAGATCGACGCGATCCATCCCGGTTATGGTTTTCTGTCCGAGAACCCTGAATTTGCGCGGGCGTGTGAACAGGCGGGGATTATCTTCGTTGGTCCCCGGGTCGAGCTCCTGGAAAACTTGGGTGACAAGATTGCGGCGCGGGCACTCGCCATCAAGGTGGGCGTGCCGGTGCTGGGGGGTAGCGACGAACCGATCACCGACGTCGCGGCGGCGAAGAAAACGGCAGCGGGGTTGGGCTTCCCCATTATCTTGAAAGCGGCCCACGGCGGTGGCGGTCGTGGGATGCGAGTCGTCAACGAACCCAAGGATTTTGAAGATTCGTTTGAGGCGGCGCGACGGGAATCGCTCACCGCTTTTGGCAGCGACGAGATTTTTGTGGAAAAATTCGTCCAGCGCGCTCGACACATCGAAGTGCAACTCCTGGGCGATAAGCACGGCAATCTTGTCCATCTCTACGAGCGCGATTGCTCGGTCCAGCGCCGGCATCAGAAAGTGGTGGAGATCGCCCCCGCGCCCAACTTGTCGAAAGCAGTGCGTGAGAAACTGTGCGCGGCGGCGCTCCAGATTGGCAACGCAGTCGGTTACGACAACGCGGGAACAGTGGAATTCCTGGTCGATGCTGATAGCGACCAGTTTTATTTCATCGAAGTCAATCCGCGGATTCAGGTCGAACATACCGTCACCGAAGAAGTCACCGGCATCGACATCGTGCGCTCGCAAATTTTGATTGCCGGGGGAGAACCGCTGACTTCGCCCAAAATTGGGCTCGCTTCGCAGAGCGAAGTTCACACCAGTGGCTTTGCGATTCAATGTCGGGTGACGACCGAAGATCCCTCCAACCGCTTTATGCCCGACTATGGCCGGGTGACCCACTACCGCTCTCC
The DNA here is from genome assembly GCA_034439695.1 of Bythopirellula sp. Classification (GTDB taxonomy): domain Bacteria; phylum Planctomycetota; class Planctomycetia; order Pirellulales; family Lacipirellulaceae; genus Bythopirellula. Next base: position 1,699 of record JAWXAV010000121.1, read on the forward strand.
CGGCGGCATGGGGGTCCGCCTGGACGCGGGGACGGCCTTTTCCGGGGCGGTCGTGTTCCCCTATTACGATTCGCTGCTGGTAAAAATAAGTGCCTGGGGCCGCACGTTTGTCGACGCCGCCCAGCGGACCGAACGCTGTTTGCAAGAATTTCGCATCCGTGGCGTGAAAACGAATATCCCCTTCTTGATTCACCTCATTACTCATCCAACCTTCTTGGCGGGCGATTGCACGACCCGCTTCATCGATCTGACGCCGGAGTTGTTCGATTTCGTGCCGCAGCGAGATCGGGCCACCAAGCTGCTGCAGTACATCGGCGAAGTGATGGTCAACGGCAACTCGACCGTGACGGGCAAACCGACGGCCATCCGCCGCGAGTTGCCGCGCGTACCCAATACCGAAGACAAACCGCTGCCCGAAGGAACGCGCGATCGGCTCAAGAAACTCGGCGTCGCCGGGTTCACCAAATGGGTCAAGGAACAAAAGCCGCTCTTGTGGACCGACACGACGATGCGCGACGCGCATCAGTCGCTGCTGGCCACGCGGTTCCGCACGCACGATTTGTGTCGGATCGCCGACGCCTACGCCCGCAATTGTGCCGACTTGTTTTCCATCGAGATGCGGGGCGGGGCGACGTTCGACGTTTCCATGCGATTCTTGAAAGAATCCCCCTGGCAACGGCTCGCCCTGTTGCGCGAGAAGATTCCCAACATTCTGTTCCAGATGTTGCTGCGCGCGTCGAGCGCGATGGGCTATGCGAATTATCCCGACAACGTCGTGGAAGTCTGCGTCCGCGAGACGGCTGCGGCGGGAATGGATGTGTTCCGCATTTTCGACGCCCTCAACTGGACCCCCAACATGCGGGTCGCGATGGAAGCCGTGCAGAAGACCGACGCGATTTGCGAAGCGGCGATCTGCTATTCGGGCGATATTCTAAATCCGAAGCGGTCGAAGTACAACCTAAAGTACTACGTGGATCTCGCCAAGGAACTCGAAAAGATGGGGGCTCACATCTTGGCGATCAAGGACATGGCCGGGTTGTGCAAGCCTCACGCGGCGAGTGTGCTTGTCAAAGCGCTCCGCGACGAGATTGGCATTCCGATTCACTTTCACACGCACGACACGGGTGGTGTGCAGGCCGCGGCGATTCTCAACGCTGCTGAAGCGGGGCTCGACATTGCCGACGGCGCGATTGCCGCGATGTCGGGCGGCACGTCGCAGCCGAATCTCAACACAATGGTCGAAGGCTTGGCGTTCACGCCCCGGGCGTCATCGCTCAATGCTGCCGCGCTCGATGAAATCTCCGAATACTGGCGGGAAACCCGTGAGTTTTACACGGCGTTTGAAAGCCCCGTGCTCGCCGCGGGGGCCGATCTTTATCAGCACGAAATGCCCGGCGGACAGTACACGAATCTGTTTCAACAGGCCCAAGCACTCGGGCTGGCCAACCGCTGGCCAGAAATTTGTCGCATCTACGCCGACGTGAATCAACTCTTCGGCGACATCGTCAAGGTGACCCCCACGTCAAAAGCCGTCGGCGACATGGCGCTGTTCCTCGTGGCGAACGATCTCACTTGCGACGCCCTGATGAAGAGTGATCGCGAACTTGCGTTCCCCCGCTCGGTGCTTGATCTGTTGAGTGGCCGCATGGGGCAGGTCGCGGGGGGATTTCCGACCGTCGTGCGGGATCGCATCTTACGGAGCGAAAAACCGCTTGAAGGTCGGCCCGGCGAGAGTATTCCGCCGGCTAATCTGGCCGCTTCGACCGAAAAAGTCGCCAAGATGATCGACGGCACGCCCACGCAGCAAGACGTGGTGTCGTATTTGATGTACCCGCAGGTATTCGAGCAATTCGCTCAGCATCAAAACCTCTACGCCGACACCAGCATGTTGCCAACGCATGTGTTTCTGCATGGCATGGAAGCGGGCGAGGAAATCGCGGTCGACATCGAGGCCGGCAAGACGCTGATCATTAAGTTCCTCGCCACCGGCGATCCCCATGCCGACGGCACCCGCACGGTGTTCTTCGAACTCAACGGCCAGCCCCGCGAGGTGACGGTTCAAGATCACTCGCTGGAATCGGATATCGTCAAAGCGGTGAAAGCCGACCCGCAGAACCCCAAGCAGATCGGTTCGAGCATGCCGGGCATGGTGGTGCTGGTGGCGGTCCAGGCGGGTGACGCCGTCGCGCAAGGTCAAAAACTGATGACGCTTGAAGCGATGAAAATGGAAACCACCATCGCCGCCGAAGCGGCGGGCAAAGTGGCGACCGTGCATGCGTCGACCGGTACGCAAGTCGAAGCGGGCGACCTGTTAATCACGCTCGAATAGGCGCGAACTCACCGATATCGTGAGCCTGAGTTTGACCGTCAACTTCCAGCAGCAATCGCCCCGCGTCGTCAATGCCGAGCACTCGGCCAGTGATTTCCCCGCGTGGCGTTTGCCAACTGCGCTCGGTTCCCACATAGGCCAAGCACCCGCGCAGCTCCGCCACCAACTCGGCATTTAAGCCAGTGGCTTCAAACTCTTCGAGAGCAGTGGCCACTTGCTCGGCGACGGCATCTATCACGGCGTCCACTGGCACCGCGCGGCCAATGGCTTGGCTGAGTGTGGTGGGCGGGTGCCGCAGGTCAGGGGGCAACAGCGCGAGATCGAAATCGACATTCACGCCGATGCCAATCACAAGCACACCGGGATTGCCGTTTTCGCTGGGCCATTGTTCGCAAAGGATGCCGACCACTTTGCGGTCGTCGATCAAAACATCGTTGGGCCATTTGATTTTTAGTCGCTCGCCGTAGACAACGCCCAGCAGCGCCCGCCGCACGGCAATCGCCGCCACAAGCGATACCGGCGCATAAGCCTGCGGAGGTTGCCGTGTCGGCCAAGCGATGCTCAGCCACGCCCCACCCAAGGGACTCTGCCAAATGCGGCCCTGCCGCCCACGCCCCGCCGCTTGTGTGGCAGCGGTAACCAACAGACATTCACCCGGATGCTCCGCAGCAAGTTGCCGGGCAGCGGTGTTGGTGGAATCGGTGACGGGGAAGTGGATGCGGCGCATATAACTTGGCTCAATCCATTTCATTTTCGTCAACTTTACTTACGTCCCAGAACAACACCGTGCCATCCCAGCTAGCCGAAGCCAACTCTTTGCCATTTGGTGAGAATGCCACAGCAGAAACTAAGTCCGAATGACCAGACAACGTAGCGATCTCTTTTCTTGTTGCAACACTCCAAAGTCGCACCGTCTTGTCGTTGCTCCCCGTCGCCAAGAGCTGACCATCGGGAGAAAATGATACCGAGAAATGTTCGGGGCCATAGTTCGCGTCGTTCTCGGCAAGGAGTAACTGAGCGGGTTCGGCAGAATTCACTTGTTTCAGCACAACTCCCTGTTTGTCATTGCTACCTGCGCTTTTCAAATATGCTTCGTATGCAAGTGTCGAGCCATCGCTTGTCACGACCAGCGGTGTACCCGCGTCTTGGTTATAAGTTTTGCCCGGAAATGTTGAAGCTACGCTCTCAATTTCTAAATCCAAAAGGCGAACAATGCCTCCCGAAGTGGCTAGCAAATTCGATCTCGGAATTATCGCCAAGCCATATATCTGTAATTGGCCTTCTCCTGTTGGGCCCAGCTTATGCTGTTTGAGATGCGCACCTGTCTCGGTGTCCCAGACTCGTAGATTGCCATCATAACTTCCAGTGATGATACGGTCGCCTGCTGGCAAAAATATCACTGAAGCAGGTGATTTTTGGAAGTCTTTGGAAATCCGCTTCTTGGGGCCACGCGACCAAATCTTCTGACCCGTAGCTGCTTTCCACAACCGCAAGGAGTGTGCCACTGAGGTTAAGAGTTGACTATCTGGTGAAAATGCCACACGGCGTACAAACTCATCGCGGCCGATCCAATACAACAGTTTGCGTGTGGAGGCATCGTGTATTCGGATTCCAGGATCTTCACCGCAGAGAGCAAGCAATTTCCCATCTGGCGAATAGGCCATGCTATGCAATTTGCCACGAAAGGTATTACCAAGCACACCCTCAGTCCCTTCAGGGACATCCCAGATGCGGACAAGCTTTTCGCCACCACACACGAGGTGACTACCATTGTTGGTAAATTCCAAAGATGCGGCACCGGCTGGATAATAATTGAACATCTCGCGGACTATCTTGCCAGAATTCGTA
>JAWXAV010000122.1:0-5592 GCA_034439695.1 Bythopirellula sp.
ATTAACAGCGCTGAGCAACTGCGTCAAAAAGCTTGATCCGAAACAACAAAAGCTTGTTTATGATCGCTATTTTGAGAAAATATCGATGAGGGTTCTCGCAGAGAGAATCGGCGGAAACGTCAATCAAGTCTGCGTCACAATGCACCGAATTCGCAAATCATTGGCTAAATGCGTTGCGGCAGCAGTCATTAAGGAGAGGCAGTTATGATTGAACCTCAGGCAAGACTGATGGTGCTTCTCGACAAAATTCTCGCTGGTTCTTGTTCCAGCGCTGACCGTCGGGAGTTCTCCACTCTGCTGGAGTCTAATCCAGAATTGTCGAAAGAGTACTTGGAACAGATGCAGTCGCATTGCTTGCTGCAAATGCAAAGTAAACGTGAACAAAAATCCGTCCAGCTTGCAAGTTTAGATCATCGTGGGGTGCTCCAGGATCGGAATCGTCGCCGGTCGAAGTTTGTCCAAAAAAGCTGGTTATTGGCCGCTTGCCTCCTGATTGCTGCCTTGGGAATTGCCTGGGTGAGTCGCGGGCACCTCGGGCCCCAATCTTCCACGATTGCCGAAATTCTCGAGCAAGAAGGAGTCGCTTGGTCCAAGAACACAACGGCACTGGGCCAGAATGGCGAAATCTCAACGGGTCTGCTTGAACTTCAAGCGGGAGCAGTGACGCTCCAGTTTCGATCAGGCGTAACCATGTACGCGATTGCCCCGGCGACGCTGCGTATTGAATCCGACATGCTTGTGCTGCTTGATCGAGGTCAGGCAAGCGCAAACGTTCCCAAATGGGCCACGGGATTTACGATCGAGACGCCTGATGTCGAAGTTGTTGATCTGGGCACAAAATTCGGCGTGCTGGCCAGAGATGATCGCTCGACGGACGTCGTGGTGTTTGAAGGCGAAGTCGACCTCAAGCCATCATACGATTCTAACTCGCAACAAACGCGCCTCTATCAGGGTGAAGGAGTCAGGGTTAGTAATGCAGGCAAAATCGCCAGAGTCGTCGAGGTGCGGCGCGAGCCTGGCAACGGTTCCTGGTCGACGGACTCGGAATCGTCTCAATCGGGGGTTATCAAGTCGATTCGTGATAATATCTTGTCATCATCAAGCGTCAAATACTATGAGATCGTGAACAAAGGTTTTAATGAGGATGCTCGAGCGTATGTTGACAGAGTCCATGAATGGAACGGCCTCGGCACCGAAGGCCTACCTGATTTTCTTAAAGGTATTGATTACGTTAGAACATTCAACGATTTTAAGTATGCAAGCAACCTAAAAATTGAACTCGAACTTGCTCGACCAGCGGTTGTTTACGTATTTTTCGATGATCGGGTTCCTACGCCAGCTTGGTTGACGTCACAATTCGACAATACAGGAATTGACATCGGCCTTGATGAGGGACCGTGGTCTTATACTGACTTCCAACGACGTGTCATCTCGGATCTTTCTCTGAAAGTTGCCGTGGGGCCAGGCAACAGCATTGAGCAGAAGTTTTCCGTCTGGGAACGCAAATGCCCCACGCCTGGAACACTCATCTTGGGTCCCCTGGGGGACGACGCAGGGGCTCGCGCTGCCTACGGGATTGGAGCAGCGGCGCTTGAATAAATCTGTTGTTAGCCCAAAAATTTCAGGCTAAGATTTCGCTCATTGGATTCCATGATCGAATCCACAACCACTGAGCAATAGGCGACCGAAGGTTTCGTTGATTGTAAGCAGCGATCACATCGACTGGTAGAGTAATACTTTCGAAGCGACAAAAAGCCGTCTGCGAAGGACATCGCAAAAAAAGTACGCCCGGAGGGACTTGAACCCCCAACCCCTGGTTCCGAAGACCAGTGCTCTATCCAATTGAGCTACGGACGCAAATCGCAGTCATGCAGCATACGTTTTTGCTGCGACAGAAACAAGCGACGGGAAGAATTGCGGAGTAGTTCGGTCGCGCTACACCAATTTGCCCATCAGCCATAAGACCGCCATCACCACGGCCATGAACACGACGATCCACGCGCCGAAGCGCACTGCGTGGTTAAGTATTGGCCCCAACTCTTCGTGCCGTGTCGCGGCGCAGACCAAGCTCACGCTTACAATCAGCGGCACGGCGTACCAGAGGCTAACTGCTGCCAGTGGGGGAAGAACCGCATTGAAGGGAATCAAATTGAAAACTGCGAACATGCTTTGATCCGTTGATTACGAACTGCCGTCAGGCTTGGTGGATTTGGCCGCTTCATTCTCTTTTTTCGTTTGCGGCTTGATGATCAGTGGCCCGGCAACAGCATCACAGATCACTAGCACATTCAGCAGGCCCGCGATCACCGTGTACACAGTCCCGATCTCAAAAAAGGGATGCAACTCGACAGTCCACTTGGCCAGTTCATTGGGTTGTTTCGACATGTGGCCCGAGTCGTCTTTCCAATCCACGGGACCGTTTCTGGGTGGAGCCATAAAGCCGTTCCACAAGAGGGGCTCATCTCTAAGCATTCGCTGCCTCTGCACGAGCATGGGAGTCGCGGGGAGGCCGACGCCGAGTTGGCAAAAATATTGCCAGCGAAATTGTTGTTCCCAGGGGACAGCCGCATACACGACTTTGCCTCCGCCGAGATACAAACCGTAGATGAACGTGCCGAGTATGCAAATGAAAAACAACAACCCTTTGCCGGTGCGGCCTTGGTAGATATGGCCCAACCCGGGGATGGCCCAGGCCAGAATGCCAGCAAGCCACGGCTGTTTCAGCTCGATCACGACAGCATCGCCGGGAGCGTCGGAACCAGCCGCATCGGGGATAAGAACTTTGGCCATTTTTTCAAACTTGTTTGAGAGAACAATCCGGACCGTCGGCTTCCACCCACGGCTAACACTCATGCGTGACTCATCATTTTAGAGTGCGGATGAGCCTCGTCCCAGGGCAGAATTACATTAGTAAAAACCGCTGCCAAGTGGAATTCGCCGCAAGATGAAGATTCTTGCCGGTCAAATTGTTCACTTCAATGCGGCAAATAAGCCAATGGCGGCCAGGATCGCGGCAATGATTCCGAACATTTTCCAGTTCGGTGGCGATTTCTCGGGCAGGCCTCCCGACTGCAATCGCTGCGTGAGGTTCGGCACAGCGGTCGAAGAATCGATGGCCGATTCCGTGGGAGTTTGCTTGACGTAAATCAGCCGGGAAGCATTGGAGGTTCCCGCCAGCAAGCTTTCCAGGGCCTCGGCGATGAGGTTCGCATCGGCTGGACGGTCTTCGGGTTTCTTGGCCAACATTTTGTCGACAAGGTCCGCTAACTCGGTAGGACAATCTTTCACGAGCACGTCTAATCTCGCGGGAGCCGATTCCAAGTGCTGATCGAAGATTGCCGCGAAGCTTGGTCCATCAAAGGGCACGTGTCCTGCAATCATTTCAAATAAAATGCAGCCCATTGCATAAATATCGAGTCGACCATCAATGTCGTCCTGGCCGGTGATCTGCTCGGGGGGCATATATCGCCAAGTCCCCACGGTTTGCCCCGCCATAGTGAGCCGCGAATCGTTGAGATCCCGCGCCAAACCGAGATCGCCGAGCTTCACCAAGCCATTTTCCGAAAGGTACAAATTCGCGGGCTTCAGGTCGCGATGCACACAGCCGCGCTCATGGGCATGTGCGAGGGCATGGCAAACTTGTGCCGTCACTTCAGCCGCTTCGCGCCAAGGAAGTCGATAGCGCGACATGAGCACTTCTTTCAGCGTGCCGCACTCGACCAACTCCATCGCGCAGTAGATGCTCCCTTCATGCAATCCCGCCTCATAAACACGGACGATGTTCTTGTGATCGAGCTTCTTGAGCAGCGCTACTTCCCGAACAAAGCGGCGCTGGACTTCGGGTTCAAGTTCCTTCGTGCCGTGCAGGATTTTGACGGCGGCCCGTTGCTTGGTATCTTGGTGGTGAGCTTCGAAGACAGCCCCAAAACCACCCCGCCCTAGGCAGCGGCCAAGCACGTAAGGGCCTACCATTTCTGCGGTTGTGGGCATCGGACGCAATTCCTTGCGCGAGGTGTGAGGGGTAGAAATGACTGCGGCCGCCTATTTCATACTCGCCAAACATTCTATCACCGGAACCTACAGTTCCAACAGATTTTTTCGTTAAACTGGAAGCGAAATGAAATATACTTCGGCAAACTTGGAGATATCTCTCGTGGCGCGTATTGTTTGCTTGGCGATTCTGTTCCTGATGACACAAATCTCGGGAGGCGAAGTGCTTCCCGGCATAACGGGCACTGTCGAGCATCATGCCGGATTCCCAGCCAGGGAATTGCTGCCACGAAACGTCGATGTCTGGCTTCCGCCGTCGTATGGCACGAATCCTGCAAAACGCTATCCGGTGGTTTATATGCAGGACGGGCAGAACCTGTTCGATCCTGCGAAGTCGTTTATTGGCGTTGATTGGGGGGTCGATGAGGCGATGACCCGCTTGATTGCCGAGGGCAAGATTCGCGAAGCGATCATCGTGGCGATCTGGAATACTCCCGACCGCACGAAGGAGTATCTGCCTGCGCGGCCGTTTCGTGAGTTTCTTACCGAGGAACGCCGCAAGGCCGTTTTCAAGGAGCTTGCCGGCGAAGATCGCACACCACTGACCGTTGATGATTTACGAAGCGATGAATATCTCAAATTCCTCGTTACTGAATTAAAACCGTTTATAGACAAGACCTATCGAACTCAAGACGAGTGTGCGAACACTTTTATCATGGGATCCTCGGCGGGGGCGTTCATTTCGCTTTATGCGATTTGCGAGTATCCCCACATCTTTGGCGGCGCGGGGAGTGTGTCGGGGCACTATCCGTTGGGGGATGGCATGTTGGTTGATGCCTTTCGCGACCGGCTTCCCGATCCCCGATGTCACAAGCTCTATTTTGATTTCGGCACCGAAACGCTCGACAAAAACTACGAACCGTTTCAATGGCGCATGGATACTGTCGTCGCGGAGCGAGGCTACAAAAGGGGATGCAACTGGCTTACTTGCAAATTTGCCGGCGCGGACCACTCGGAGCGCTCCTGGCGAGCGCGGGTTGATATTCCCCTTGAGTTTTTCTTGCGCAAAGTAACCGGGCGATTTTACCCCCGGCATTGGTGGTCCCCGCTTGACGATGCCAATAAACCTGATTGGGAGATTTTGCCGCAAGACGCGCAGCCCGGCGAAGTGATTCTCTCCAAGCGCAACGAGTTGGGGCTGCTCTCAAATTTCGCCGCAACGCCGTTCACTTACTGCGGCAAGAGCTACGCCAGCCTGGAAGGTTTTTGGCAAGCGATGAAATATCCCGAGGGCCAGGATGATCCACGTGCCACTCATTCAGGATTGAAGTGGAAGTTTACTCGTGACCAAGTCGCCCAAATGATTGCCTTCGAGGCAAAACATGCCGGCCATCTGGCTTCCGCCAACATGCGTACCATGGGAATCGACTGGGTCACCTTCAACGGTGAACGATTTCCGTATCGACCTGAGAAGCCGGGGGAACATTACCGACTGATCGTGGCGGCGACGAAGGAAAAAGTTCGTCAGAACTCCATCGTCGCCAGTGTACTGTTATCGACGGGCGATCTCATTTTGAAACCCGACCATCATCAAGCACCGGA
>JAWXAV010000123.1:0-32331 GCA_034439695.1 Bythopirellula sp.
GTGGTCGACATCCAGCGCACTCCTTTGCGTGAGAGGAAAACGCCAACCATCGCCGAAATCAGGAATTACGACCAGATCAGTTTCCGGATAGACTCTCAGTGAACCTAGCGCCGCGGTGCTTGCACCGCGCTTAGCCAGCACCCCCAACCACCAGCACCCCCTCCACAACCTCCGCCCGCACATCCCCCGGCATGTTCAGCACCACATTGCTAGCACCCCCCATCGCCAGTGCCGCTAGCGCCACCCACCATTCTTGCGTCATCGCCTGCTCGGCAAACTGCGCTTCCCGCCACGCAAGTCGCAGAGCTTCACTCACCAGCAGAGCCGGCTGATCGCGCAGCCCCACCACACGCAGCACGATCTCACCCACCTTCACGCGCTCTCGCCGCGTGTCTAATAACTCACGTGCGTTTTGCTCGACAAACTGCTGCATCTCACCCGCCTGCCCCGCCAGCCGCAGAAGCGCGTCATCAACTTGCGTGTTGTAGTCGGCCCGCAAGAGCGGCAACAACTCCGCGCGAATGCGATTCCGTGTGAACTCGCGTGCCGCGTTGCTGCTGTCCGTGCGAAAATCTTGGCCGAGCTTAGCGAGGTATTCCAGAATCTCACCCCGCGTGCAACACAACAGTGGCCGCGCTAAAGTGAGCGCCGGCGTCAGCGGCCTGCTCTCGGCCATCCCCGCCAACCCGCGCACACCCGTCCCGCGCAGCAGCCGGAACAGCACGGTTTCCACCTGATCGTCGCGGTTGTGAGCCAGAAACAGATACCGAGCACCCCGCGATTCCGCCGCCTCCGTGAGCAGCGTATAGCGTTCGGCCCGCGCCGCCGCTTCGATGCCATCGCCCTCGGCTTGCGCCCGCGCGGTTACATTCCCCTCGAGCACCTGGACGGGAACCCCCAGCTTGCCACACAGCTCCGCGCACCATAGGGCATCGCCGTCCGATTCCTCACCGCGGAGGTGATGATTCACATGCAGCGCAAAGATTTCCCCCTGACCCTCGCAGATCCGCTTGATTGCCAACGTCGCGCGTAACAGGGCCACGCTGTCCGCCCCGCTGGAGAGCGCAATCGCCACATGCACGTCCAGCCACAGCGCCGGTGGCAAGTGATCCGCGTAGTTTTCCAACAGGTTTTTGAATTGTGCATCCAACGTGCAGGTTTCTCGTCGTGTGTGTTTTCAATCCGGCATTCGCCTTAAACGGCAAACTCATTCTCAATTTGCGTAAATTCTTAACTCCACTCGCGTCCTGGGGTGTAACGGCTCTCTCAGGGTTGCACATCATGAAGATTTGGTTATTATGGCTTCCCAGCAACCAGCGGCTTGTTCCTAGGAGCAAGTTAACCGGTTGCCCAATCGCACATAACTATGATATGCGTTTTGGACCGAATTGGTTAGCAATGACCGTCGGCCTGAGCGTCGTGTGATTTGTGTTGTTGTTGAAGAGTCCGCGAGGCGAGCGGGGGACGTAAGTCCCCTGCCTTGGGAAGTCCCCTTGCCTTGGGGTACTCGATTGAACCATGGTTTTCCAGTTGTTTATTTGACATGCTCGAGATTTGCCAGCTTCTGTTGATCTTCCTGACCCTCTGCGGCGTGGGTGCGGTGCTGTTCGCACAGGCTTCCCTCGCGCAACTTGCGGGTTTCAGGGTGATTGCTCTCGAGGGTTGCGTTCGCCTGCACGATTCTAGGCTCAGCGACATCGCCTCGGCGTGGTCGTTGCTGTCCTGGAACTCCGCTCATCGTCCGCCTCCCTGGGGAGAGTGTCCCGCTTGCAATGAGCCGGTACGAGCTACATGGGCCACCTGCCCGCCACTCGCTCCACGACGACTGTAAACTCCACCCCTTCAATCGCACCCCGGACTGGTCGCTTTAGCGACCAGTGGTTCGCTTGACTCTTTGAGAACTTCCAGCACACGCTGAGATCGCCGCGCTGACTTTCGCGCGTCGTTCCTCGCTCTCGTGGCCGGCCTCATGGCTCTCGCTCTTTTCAGGAGCACCTTTCGGTCTTACGCATCGACCGCATTCAAGGCCGTGAAGGAATTCGCCATGACATCCATACTTTTCAATTTTCTGCCGTTAGCTGCACAGGGTTTTCTTTTGGCTGCGCTGAGTGACGGGATGCAACTCTTGGCCTTTGTCGTCGCCGCCGTGATGGGGATGGGGGTTGTCAAACTTCTGGACTATCTCCGCAAACGCGATGCCGACCGCGAAGCCGCCCAAATTATCGAACGGGCCGAGATCGAAGCCAAAACCCTCCGCAAGGAAGCCGCCATCGAAGCCAAGGAGATGGCCCTCCAGGAAAAGGACCGCCTTGAACGCGAGAACAACGACATTCGCAATTCGCTCCACGAACGCGAACGCCATCTCGACAAACAGGAAGACACGATCAACCAACGCTCCGAGCAAATGCTCAAGCAAGAAAAAATGGTCGAGAACAACCAGCGACGCCTCGCCGAGAAAATCGAAGACGCCACCCGTCGGCAAAAAGAGCTGGACGACCTGCTAAATCTCGAACGCCAGACAATGCACCAACTCAGCGGCCTGAGTCCCCAAGACGCCGAAGACCGGCTGCTCAAGCGGCTCGAACAGGAGCTCGTCCGCGAGCAAGGGGCCATGATTCTCAAACACGAACGCCAGCTTGCCGACACGCTCGACAAAAAGGCTAAGGAAATGCTGATTACCTCGGTCCAGCGGTTTGCCGCCGCTCACACCGCCGAGGCCACCACCAGCACGGTCGACATTCCCAACGATGAAATGAAGGGCCGCATCATCGGCCGCGAAGGACGCAACATCCGCTCGCTCGAAAAGGCGACCGGCGTCGACGTGATTATCGACGACACCCCCGGCGTGGTGATCGTGAGCGCTTTCGATCCGGTGCGCCGCGAGATCGCCCGCATCTCGCTCAACAAACTCATCGCCGATGGCCGTATCCATCCCACGCGGATCGAAGAACTAGTGGCCGAAACCGAAAAAGAAATCGACGCCGAGATTCGCCGCCACGGCGAGGAAGCCATGCAAGAAGCCCAAGTCTTCGGGTTGCATAATCGCGTGATCGAACTGTTGGGTCGGCTGCGCTACCGCACGAGCTACAGCCAGAACGTGTTGCGGCACTCGATTGAAGTTTCGTTCATCGCCGGGATGCTCGCCGAGGAAATGGGCATGGACGGTGAACTCGCCCGCCGCGCTGGTTTGCTCCACGACATCGGCAAAGCCGCCGATCACGACACCGAGGGGGGCCATCCCAAGATCGGTGCGGACATTCTCAAGCGTTACAACGAGAATGCCGAAGTGGTCCACGCCGCGCTCGGCCATCACGACGACATTCGCCCCGACATGCCGTACACGGTGCTCGTCGCCGCCGCGGATGCCTGCAGCGCTTCGCGTCCTGGTGCGCGCCGCGAAACGCTCGATCGCTACATTAAGCGGATGCAAGAACTCGAAACCATCGCCACCGGTTTCCCCGGCGTTCGTCAAGCGTTCGCGATTCAAGCGGGCCGCGAAGTCCGCGTGATCGCCAGTGCCGCCGACACGACCGACGAATCCTCAGCCAAGATTTGCCGCGACATCGCCAAGGCGTTTGAAGAGCAACTCACGTATCCCGGCGAAATCAAAGTCACCCTCATCCGCGAAACCAGAGTCACCGAAATCGCCCATTAGTTTTATTTACCACAAAGACACAAAGGGCACGAAGGAAGATATAGTAAGGCGTAGTGTTTGTTGAATAGTGGCAAACTCTCAATTTGATTTTATCTTTGTGTTCTTCGTGTCTTAGTGGTTAGTTTTCTGGAATTCTCCCGTGCGAATCCTCTTTATCGGCGACATCGTTGGCAGCCCCGGGCGGGAGATCGTCACGCGCTCCGTGCCGGGCCTCATCGTCGAGCACAAACTCGATCTTGTGATCGCCAATGCCGAGAACGCCGCAGGAGGCTCGGGGCTTACGCCGCAAATTTACAAGCAGCTCACGAAGGCAGGCGTCGATGCGATCACGCTCGGCGATCACGTTTTTCGCCGCAAGGAAATTATTCCAATCCTCGACTCCGCCGACGACATTGTTCGCCCCGCGAATCTTCCCACCGAAGCTCATGGGCGCGAGTGGGCAGTTGTCGCTGCCCGCGATGGCACTCAGGTGGGTATCTGCTGTTTGCTCGGGCAACTCTTCATGAAACCGATCGACAGTCCCTGGCGTGCCGCCGACCGCGTCCTCGCCGCCATGCCCACCGAGGTCCGCGTGCGGTTCGTCGATTTCCACGTCGAAGCGACCAGTGAAGCCCAACTCATGGGCCGTTACTTGGATGGCCGCGTTTCGGCCGTCCTCGGTACACACACCCACGTCCCCACCGCCGATGAATGTCTCCTGCCCGGCGGCACAGCTTTCCAATGCGATGTCGGCATGACCGGCCCCCACGATGGCATCCTCGGCCGACGTATTGATCGCGTAATGGAAACACTCCTCACCGCCAACCCCACGCAATTCGAAGTCTCCACCGGTGACAACCGCATCAACGGCACGATTGTCGACATCGACCCCGCCACCGGCCTCGCGACAAAGATCGAGCGCCTCTGTGTGCGTGATATTCCGAACCAGGATGGTGAGACTCTTTAGCCTTACCATCCTGTCGGAAAACCGTCCCAGTTCGGATTATTGACCGTCTTGGCGAGCCGTTCTCAACACCTTACCTTCTCAGTGAATCGCGATAGAGCGAATCAAAGGCGGCGTCCAACAAAGTCGGTTTCAGTGTGAGCAGCTGCGAAGTCTGTTTGGTCTTCGCCGTGATGCTCTCAAAAGGCGACGCCGAGTTTGTCGACATGGCCAAGTAGACGGGCTGATTCGAGTTGCCATCGTTGGCCGACATCTTGCTAGTCTCAGTGCTGAGAGTCCGCGCGCCCTTGGTGGTTGTCGCAAGGGACTTGGTCGGAGCTACCGGGCCAACGGGGCCGACGACCGTTCCCCCCTTTATGGTTGGATTCTTCGACACAGGAGCATCGTGCTTTACACTGACTGTGTATTGCCCCAAGTGGCCGTAGCTACCCTCTCCCTGGACCACAACGTAGTAGGTTCCCGCGGGTACGTTGGCGCTGACGGTCGATTCAAAATTGGAGACCCCGCTGAAGCCCGTGGCGACGAATCCCGTCTCATTCCACAATTGGGCTTTCACCCACATATTGGGACCAAACTCGGCTGCTTTCACTTGCACCTTCACGGGTCCACCAGGGCTAGTGAACTTGAACATGTCGACGTCGGCTTGCCACTCGATGATTCCCTTGCCTGTCAGTGGAGTGGCCAGGGTAGTATTATTCGAGGCGGTCAACTGGGTCGCGCCGAAGCGAGAACTTACGTGGTCATCCGCCCGCAATCCTAAAACGGAACCCAGGATTTGGACATCGTTTTGGAAGACTTTCGGACCGGCAGCGGTCGGGCCGTAAGCCCATGTTGTGCGATCAGAAGCCAGGTTGTCACCCATGATGGGGGTCCACTCAGCCGTTCCGCCATCGTAGGAGTCCACTTTCTTGCCGTTCACGTATTTGGCAATGTGTTCCAAACCAAACGCATGGCCTGCCTCGTGAGAAGCAGTATTAGAGACTGCAGCGACCACGTTGATGCTCCTGAAGTCGTTGTCTTTTTCACCGGAGTTTGAGCCATTGATAATGTCGTTGGAGAAGACAAAGACCACGTTGGGTTTGTTGGGATCGGTGAACGAGCCATCGCTGCTAGTGCCGGAGGGCGTGTCGGAACTGGTTTGCCAGTCGATGTACCAGTCGGTGGGATGCCCACCAATGGCAACCTTTAAGACTTTTCCATCGGTGAGCGCGCCATAGTAGCGCGTCGTCACGTTGATGTTGAACGGCGCGTAGTCTTCCGCGACGCGGGCCCAAATTTGCTTGATCTCTGCTTGTTCCTGTGCGCTGAAAACGGTTGGATCAAAAGTGGTGTCGTAGGCAGGTGTCACGATCGGCCTGCCGTTTTGCGGAAACGTGCCGCGATGGTTAGTAAAGGTGTTCTGGGAGTGGCCCGTGAAGTCAAGGAAAAGCGTCTTTGCGGCCCCGGGATTGCTGTCCAGCATCGGCAAGCCCATGAACACGTCAAGGTCAGGCTCCGACAGCAGCGAGGGATCGTACATTCCCGTGGCAGGCAAGCCCGTCGTCCCGCTGGGGGGCAGCCAATAGGACACAGTCTCTGCAACGGGCACTGTATTTGTCAGACTTACTCCATTAAAGAACGCCATGGCATCGCCAGCCATCATCATGCGATCTTCGAGACGTTCCAGATGAAATTGGCTTTTGCGAGTGAACATGGTAGTCCGAACCCTTCTTGCTTGTTGCTGGAGGAGCAAAAGCTCCCCGCTAAGAAGAGAAGCGGAAATACCAGCGAGATGTTACACGTCGCTGCAAATCTGCAAAATTGTCGGCAAATAGTGTGAGAAAATTAATTCATACGTTCCCGGCCGGGCTTGATGGCTGAGCCCTCTTAACTTGGAATTATCTAACGCCGCCCCAATAACCAATACGTTTTCATGCAACCCTTCCCCTTCACCTCCACCCTCCCGCGCTCTTCGATCACAAAGTCATCGCCGAGTAGCGCGGCAGCTTGCTCGGAAAGCTGAATTTTCCCCGGCAGGCCGCTCGACTCCATCCGACTAGCGGTGTTCACGGTGTCGCCCCACACGTCGTAGGCAAATTTTTTGATGCCGATCACGCCCGCCACGGCTGGGCCAGTGTGGATGCCGATGCGAATTTCGACCGGTTGCTGCGTGATAAAATTACACTGCTGCACCACATCGAGCATGTCCAGCGCCATGGCGGAAACATCTTTGACGTGGCAATCCCGCACTTCCGGAAACCCGCCGGCCACCATGTAGGCGTCGCCGATCGTCTTGATCTTTTCCAGCCCATGCTTTTCCGCCAAATCGTCGAAGGATGAGAACAAGCGATTAAGATAAGTCACCAGTTCCGTGGGCGTCACATGCTCCGACATGGCCGTGAAGCCGACGATGTCGGAAAACAGCACCGTGGCCGACTCAAAGTGATCGGCAATAATCGACTTGTCTTCCTTGAGCCGTTGAGCGATCGACACCGGCAGGATGTTCAGCAGTAGCCTATCCGATTTCTGCCGTTCCAGCTCCAGCTTCGCTTCCGCCGTCCGCGCCGCCTCGCTGTAAACATACGACATCATCGCGAGAATCGTAAACGCCGTCGTGACGTTCGTCATCAGAAACAACTCAGGCACCGTCTCTCCCAGATCAACGTGCGGCATGTTCCAATACTGAACATAGTAATAGAACCACAGAAAGGAGACCAAACAGGTGAAAAACAGC
Source organism: Bythopirellula sp. (assembly GCA_034439695.1). GTDB lineage: Bacteria > Planctomycetota > Planctomycetia > Pirellulales > Lacipirellulaceae > Bythopirellula. The sequence goes on from JAWXAV010000123.1 coordinate 7,312, forward strand.
GTCGTCGGTATCAACATCGTCTTGAAATTCATCATGAAAGCAAAGGCGACGATCACGAGCAGATAGTATTGAAAACCGTAGTCCCATCCCAAGTAATAAATCGCCAAGCCTTGATGTACGAGCACCTCGCTCGAACCAATCACGACGGAAGTCAAGATCGTGCCCCACTTGCGCAAGATCGCCATGTTGGCCGAGAAAATTATCACGCTGCCGATGTTGATCAGACTGAGCGTTGTGAGGCCCAGGCCATGGAAGATGAATATCCACGCGAAATGCAGCACGAACGCCATGAAGTTGGCGATCAGCATCGAATAGTACGTACGATAGTCGTACCGTGGAACACTCTCAGGCACGGCCAGACAGTCCCGGATCAAGTCCGCCGCGGTTTGAAGAAGTTTGAACATGCTGTTCCTGAAATGAATATATAGCCCGACCATCTTGGTCGGGTCATTTTACCACCATCTGTCATTTTCACTACGGATGGACATGCACATGGATATGCGTCGCGCCGTAGCCTCCTCCGGTCACGAACGGACCATACCCGTAGCCGCCAAACGGGTCAAAATAACCACCCTCGCTCGTTCCGTCGGCGGCGAGTTCCTCTTGTTTTTCATCACCGCGCTGAGCGGCTTGGGCTTGTTGGGTGTTGTACGATTTCTCGGCCGTGGCTGCCGCTTCGTTCTCGTCGCGATTGATGTTGCTGTACGCTTGCTGCGTCGCTTTGTCGACGGACGCCGCTTGGTTGAGCCCGGCTTGGCGTGAGCGATTGAAGTCAGCTTGCTGTTGACGGATCGTTGCTTCTTCGTGATCGAACTTCAAAAGCCAGAGCTTCATCTGCATGGGTGACAAGTTTTCCAGCTCCGTCATGTACGCTTGTTCTTCGGCGGGCGTGATCTTCGCCGACCGTTGGCAATACTCTTGTACCCAGGCGCGAGCCCGCAGCATGGTCGGGCTGTTCCAAATCTTTTCCCGCTCAGCTGCGGTGGCGGGATTCGACGCGCTCGCCGGTGCAGCGGCGAGGGTGGGAGCCGTGTTTAATCGAGTTGGGGCGTTTTGGCTAAAAGCAACAGTCGCCACGCCACACAACACAGTCGCGGCACAGACGGAACGTGAAAGCAAACGGTTCATCGAATCATCTCCCAAGTAAAATCGCTGGCGGAAAAGCGGGTCGTCCCGCAACACTATCATAGCACGAGCACCGTACACCTCGTAACACGGCTCCAGACCGTGCTCACATCGGCGAGCCTGCTTCAGCAGGCGGCGAATATGTGGAAAAACAGCGCCTGAAATGGCCAGCGATTTTCGTTACAATCAATCCTGTTCGCCGCCCTCGAACTTCAACAACCGGGTCGCTGCGACACTCATCTTTTGCAAAGAGAGATCGACTGATAACGATGCGCAGATGAGTGTCGGCCCCACTTGCGACAAGCGGCGAGGGACCACTGTCAGAACCTCCAATGCTACCCAGTTTCCCCCAAATACCGGCTCAAGAACGCAAAAATTCGCAGTTTTTTCAAGAGAAACCACAACATGTAGTAGTTCTTGCACATAGAGACACTAGCTATATGGTTTTTCACTTGCCGAATAAAAACGCCAATAATAATCGATTTCCTAGCTTAGCCGCCCGTCAGAGCGCCTTGCAGACAAGCGTTCCCCGATCCCCATGGAACCCCGATCAACCTTGAACAATCCTGCCCCTTCTACTATCGTTCGCCCTGCAACTCATGGCAGCGGCATGGTTCACGTACGCCTCTCTCCCGTTGGTCGCCTCGTCGTGGCAGGCGCGGGATTGAGCGTGTTGGCACTGCTGCTGACCGCGAGTCGCTTGGTGCCCGATCCGCGTGGATTTGGTACGCACGAACAGTTGGGCCTCACGCCCTGCAGCTTTTGCCGCTGGACGGGTCGTGAATGTCCCACGTGCGGTGCAACGACCGCGTGGGCTAGTGTATTGCGTGGCGAATGGTCCGCAGCGTTGCGAGCCAACGTGGCGGGTACGATGTTGTGCCTCGTCGCGATAGTGAGTGTGCCATGGTTGTTGCTGTCGGCGAGCATGGGCCGTTGGTTGATCGCAAGGCCAACGATGCGCGTGTTGCTGGTAGCCGGAAGCGGATTGGTCGCGATTGCCGTGCTCGATTGGGCACGGCGCGTAGGGTTTTGATCGTTGCAGAAACAGGCAGCCAGGACGGCTTGCCATAATATAAAAATACCTGCCTCGGCGGCGGAATCTCATCTGGAAAAGGATTGAAAGATGGCACACCCCCTCTCGCAACAAACCCGTTGGTTCGCCTTGGGATTAACTCTACTCCTGCTGAGCACCACCACGGGTTGCATTCAGAGCCTGTTGGCAACGGGCATTTATCTGTGGCAGGGAGGCAACGTCGTCCCCGCCCAATGCGAGGAACTTGAGGGCGAGCGCGTGGTTGTCGTTTGTCGGCCACCATCAACCAACGAATACCGCCACGCCGGTGCCTCGCGCAGCATCGGCAAACGGGTGAGCGCCTTGCTCGAAGAAAATGTGAAGAAGATCGACATTGTCAGCCCCCGCGAAGTCGACAACTGGATCGACGAGCAAGATTGGGAGAATTTCAAAGACCTCGGCCGGGCCGTGGAAGCGACGCGCATCGTTTACATCGAACTCGACAACTTCGATCTGTACAAAGGCACGACGCTCTACCAAGGCGATGCCGACGTGCATATTACCGTGTACGACATGACCACCCGCGAAGGGGATCAAATCTGGAGCCGCAATGTGGGGCAGATTCTCTTCCCGCGCAACGCCGGGATTCCGTCGGCGGATAAGTCGGTGCAGGAATTTCAGGACCAGTTTGTCGAAGTTGTGTCGATCCAAGCGGCCAGCTTCTTCTACAAGCACGACCCCAATGCCGACTTTGCCCTCGATGCCGTGGCCAACAGATAACTCGTAGTAGCTGCGACGCAACGCGTCGCACGGTCACAGCGGCGGCGGATCGCGCCGTGGTGGTGGAGTCGGACGTTGCGGTTCGGGCTCTGCTGGGGGTGGAGCATTATTGTTGTCCGGCTGCGCGAGTTCCGGGATGAAGGTGTAAGTTTCTCCCCATTGCCAGCCCAGCGGCGTTGCCAATTCGCGTTGCGCCAGCATGGCCCACGGCGTGCCGGCATGTTCCCCGGCGACTTGCCTCAGGAGTTCTTCCGCTTGCTCGCCCAGTTTTTCAAGTGTGCTGTTGGCCAGCTTACCGTCACCGCGCAACTGCCAGGTGTTGTTTTCCTCTTTCTCAAACGCCATGCCCTGCTTGGCCTTGGCAAGCATCACGTTATAGCCATCGGTGCGAACCTTGGCGGCCAGTGCCCGACCGAGTGCCAGATCGTAACCCGCTTGCCACCGCGGGCTGCGGAGTTTCTGGCGGTCTGTTTCGCCCTCGAGCAAAACCTGGCACATCCGGTCGAGTTCAGGCTGACGGATCGCGGCGGCGCGTTGCGCGCGGGACAAATCCGCCGCTAGGCTGGCATCATCGCGCCGGGGAAAGCGGGTGTCGAAGTCGTCCATCTGCGACGTCCACGAGAGTTGTGCTGCCTCAACCAGCGCTGCTTGGGCGCGGTTCTTGCCGAGTTGCCGGCGATACTCGCGTTCCGAGAAATAGTCGGGCTGATACTTTTTCATCGTCTCGGGTTCAAAAAACGCCGCTATATGTGCCGTCAGATTGTTGGTTTCGTAGCCGCTCACGTTTCGACCCACGACTCGATTCGGGTGTACGGCAAAATATAAACCACCTGTCTCGTAACAAAGCTTGGTGAGCCCATACGGACCGAAACCTGAATCGAGTAATTCATCGTGTCTAGCTGAGCCGACAAAATGGAGTTTGAGCACCTCGGGCAGAAGCGTTTCGGGCCCCAAGCTCACGGGCACCCATTGCGGTCGTTGGTCGAACTTAGGGTCGGGATCGATCCACTTCACGTAGGCCGTCTCGCGGCCAAATGGGGCAGGGCGGCCTACCACGTACACGGGAATCGACAATTTTTGACACAAGTTAATTGTGGCTTCGTGCTCGGCCACGTCGTCCCCCGATTCATCGGTGAACACAACGATCATCACATTCCGCAGATTCTTGCGATTGAGCCGATAGATGCGAAACTTGTCGGCGAGCGTCGCGATGGATTGAAACACATATTCATAACGCGAGTTGGAATCTCCGATCGACTCAACGGCGGCTTCGATTTCCTTGATGCTGTCCGTGGGACGCGGCGTGTAGACTTGCACATCTTCACCAAACCCGGCGACCACCGTGAGCAGCGGCTTGTCTTCATGATTCTTGAACGCGGGATTTTCCGCCGCCTCGATCACGCCCAGCTCGTCATAGACTCGGCGAAAGCGGCGGAGGATATCCTCGCGTTCCCCCTTGAGACTTCCCGATTCGTCGAAGAGCCACGCCACCAAGGTCGGCTGCTGCTCGACGGAGATAAGAATCTCTTGCGTGATGCGGTCGATGGCTCCCATGGCCCCGGTCGTGCCGACGCTCCCGGCCCCTTGAACGGGGAGTCGCTCGGAAAGTTCGGGACCGCGAAACACGGGGGCCGCCACGTCGACGGTCAGCCGATCGCCAAAGTCGCTCACCCGTTCGGGTTCAAACAACACCAGCGACGTCTCGTCGATTTTCATCGCCGCGGCCAGCGACGATTCGTCGCCGCGTTGGCTCAATGCTCCGATTTCCTCGGGTGTCATATCTGCCGCAACGAATTCCTCGGCCAGCGACTCTTCCTCGGGGAGCGAGATGTTCTCCAGGGCGAGTGAAAGCTCCTCTAGCTTGTGCGGAACGGCAATCGTAATGAGCCCCAGCGCAACGGTCAGCAGGACATGCACGGCCACGCTGGAAAGCCAGGCGGTAGAATCTGGGGATCGAAGTGATGAGAATTTCATGGGGGAAACCTGCGACTTGGCCCCGGCAGGCGCTCACTCTTTGATTGTTGACAAGATTGTCGATCTCGGCAAGCTAAGAAGGCGTTTCAAAACCCGCGTTCAGAACCGGACGCTAGCGCGTTCCGGCTGATTCTATTAGCCGCTGGGCGCTAGCCCACGGTTTTGTAACAGCTTATTTCAACCCCGCGGGTGGTCCATAGTGTCGAGCCGTGTCGCAGGGTAAAATGAAAGTGCGTTTCCGATTCCTGATTTCGTGAGGGTGGCATGAATTTGCTCCATAAAGTGCTCGCTATTGCCTGCGTCTTTTTTTTCGCTCCGGATCACCTGTTCGCCCAATCTCCCGGACGCGCATTACGAGCGGCACCGCCGGTGGAGATTTTTCTGCCCACGAAAGACAATGTTCGCCTGGCGGCCACCTATTATCAGAGCACCGCTGGTCGCGATGCCGTTCCCATCGTGATGCTGCACGATTACAAGGAAGGCCGCACGATTTACAACAATCTCGCCCTGGCCCTTCAATCGCCTACGGACCCGCGGATCAAGTCCCACGCGGTGTTGACGGTCGATCTCCGTGGCCACGGCGGGAGCACGATGGCGGTTGATCAGACCGGCCAATCCTTGGAAATCGACGCCGCCAAACTACGCCCCGTCGATTACGAGGACATGGTGCGATTCGACATGGAGGCGGTTCGCCGCTTCTTGGTCGAGCGAAACGATTTGCAAGAATTGAACGTGAACAAGCTTTGTCTGGTCGGCGCTGGCATGGGAGCCAATGTCGCGCTGATCTGGTCGGCGGTGGATTGGGACGCCCCGCCACTGGCCCAGCGTAAGCAGGGACAAGACGTGAAAGCGCTCGTGCTCGCTTCACCCAGTTGGAAGCAAAAAGGCTTACCGTTGGTCGCCGCCCTCAAGCACCCCGATGTCCAAAAAATGCTCTCGATTATGCTCGTTTACGGTAGCCAAGATGCAAAGGCCAAGCAGAGTGCCGAGACGGTCTATAAAAACCTGGAGCGCTACCACCCCGAACCGCCCATTGACCGCGTTCGTGAAATGAAAGACCTCTTTGATTATCCGCTGCCGACAAAACTCCAAGGCAGCAAGCTGCTCGTCGATCGGCAGTTCAACATGCTGCCGAATCTCGACAACTTCATCAAGGCGCGCTTGGTCGATCAATCCTTCGAGTGGGTGCAGCGCAAATAATTCTCAATCGATGATCCGATCAGGATCGGCTGGCACCCGTAATTCCACGCCGATCGGCAGCAGATGCGGATTGCTGAGTTGATCGCGGTTGAGATCGAAAATTTCGAGCGCGCGGCCCGAGTCGCGAAGATACCGCTCCGCCAGTTTTTCCAACGTGTCGCCGTTCGAGACAACGTGAATTAGTTCCGTTGGCCAAGCATTCGGCGAGGCCTGCTGTGGGGTTTGAGTGACGGTGTAAGCGGGGCGAGTCGTGGGGTCGCTGGCTGCCAAGGGAGTGGGGGTCGTTGGTTCAGCCGAGGCGTTTTCTCGTTGGGCAAGCGCTGGATGGTTCGCAAGATCAAAGCTTTCGAGTCCGTCGGACCGTGGTGTTTCCGTCGCTTCGTTGGTGCTTGCCATCCGAGCGACGACCTGATCGGGTGCCATGGGAACTTCGCTCAGGGGAGCGACCACAGCGCTGGCGATGGGATCGCCATTGCTGGCCCGCAGAGTTTCCGCTTGATTTTCTCTGGGCAGAGTAGGATTTGCCCCCTCGCTCGATTTGCGAAACGGCCAAGCCAGTGCGCACCCCAAGCCCAGAATCAAGCCGGCGGTAAAAATTTTGCGTTTGCGAGTCACGGCCCAGACTTCCCAAGCGGAACGAGCGAAAATGAAATCGACTTCGTTCAACTTCGGAATCGAGAATCCGTTGGATTAACCCCCCGTTGCGGTGCGCGCATTATGCCGGTCGCACGGAACGGGCCGTGACGATCCGGCAAACTTTGCGTGCTCTCACTCCTAGGTTCACTTCGCCGCGGCGAGATCGCGAGTTCCGGCGGCACCAGTGGTGGTCGGCTTCGCCGCAGTGGCTTGCTCGCCATGGCTCAGCCACAACAGGATCGGCGAGGCGATAAAGACCGAGCTGTAAGTCCCCACCACGATGCCGATCACCAAGGCGAACGTGAATCCGTGGATTCCTTCCCCCCCCATGATGTAGAGCACGAGCACGGAGAAAATCGTGGTGAGCGACGTGAGCAAGGTCCGCGAGAGGGTTTGGTTGACGCTCAAATTGATCATGTCGCCCGTGAGACGTGGGCTCTTACCCTTGACTTCACGGATGCGATCGAACACCACAATCGTGTCGTTGAGCGAATATCCGATAATCGTGAGCAGCGACGCCACAACCGGTAAGCTAATTTGAAACTTCTCGATCATCAGCGCCTGAGCCAGACCGGGAATGGATTGCACGAGCCAGGAGCTCATGGCGATCATGCCCACCGTGATCAACACATCGTGGATGATCGCAATCACCGCGGCCACGCCGTAAATCCAACCATGAAACCGGAACCAAATATACGCGATGATGCCGATAAAACTGACGATGACCGAAGCGATGGCTTTGGTTCGCAGGTCATCCGCCACGCGTCCACCAATCTTGTTGGCCAACGGGAAGACCGGTTCACTGTTGGTAGCCTTTTCTAATTCGGCAAACACGCCGGCAGCCTCAGCGGGGGGAACGGCCAACTTGACATCCCACGTATTGAAGCGGCGAGCCGTGCCTTTCGTGAAGTCAGGATTTGACAACTCGAAGCGAGCAGAACCGCGGCCACTAGCTTCGAGCGCTTGGCGTAACATGTGCTCGGCGGTTTCGATGTTGACGCCACCGTCGGCGTCACCTTTGTCGCCGAAAAGAAGTTGGGCCTTGGTGCCCCCCACAAAGAAATCAATTTCCTTAGTGACGGGGGTCGCAGCCGCTTCCGTTGCTTCGCCAGTATCTGCCTCTGAGGTAGTTGCTGGTTGCTCAGCGGCTGGAGTTTCCTCGGTGGGCGCGTCGGTCTTTTCCTCGACGGCTTCTTCCGTGGCCTCTTCGGCCTGGAAGTTTACCAACCGGGCCGCAATTTGACGGCGCGAGGGAATCGAGCCAGTTTGCTCGCCGATGGGACCCACATTCGTCACTTCGACTTGGTAAGTTTGCAGCTTGTCGCCAAATTTTTCCTGCAAGATTTTCTGCACGGCTTCGACGTCTTGTTCGATGCTGCTCACCGTAAATCGCGTGCCTCCCTCGTCCACTTCCACCAACGAGAGATTCTTATCCTTGAGGTCGGTCTCAGCCAGCACGTCCATTACCTCGGAGAACGTCATGTTGTCTTTATCCTTGAGGACCATCGTCACGGAGCTACCCCCAGTGAAGTCGATATTCAACAAGTCCTCGCCTCGTTGGAACATCGCAAAGACGCCGATGGCGATGAGCAGCCATGACGCCCCAATCGCCAGATGCCGCTTGCCCATGAAATCGAAATGCGTTTCGCCGATGACTTGCGACATCTTAAGGTCTTTCACTTTGCCCAGTTTCTCAGCCACGTCGAAAATGATGCGTGTCAAGAACACCGCCGCGAACATGCTCATGATGATGCCGATAATGAGCGTCACGCCGAAGCCCTTCACATTGTCGGGGGCGATACGGTAGATAACGACGGCCGTGATCAGGTTGCACATATTCGAGTCGATAATCGTGGTGAACGCCCGGTCGTAACCATTGCGTATGGCCATCCTCAGGGCAGCGCCGCGGGCGCGTTCTTCACGAATACGCTCGAAGATGAGCACGTTTGCGTCAACCGACATGCCCACGCTCAGCACCAAGCCGGCCAGGCCCGGCAGAGTGAACGCAGCGTGGAACAAAACCATGACGCCCAAGGTCAGCAGCAAGTTGGTGCACAAGGCCACGCAAGCCACCAAGCCCGCGAAACGGTAATAGAAAATCATGAAGCCAATCGAAATCAACAAGCAGAACGCGATGGCAATTTTGCCTCGCTCGACGGTTTCGGCACCCAAGGTGGGGCTGATCGTCGCGCGGCTGATCGGATCCTTGTCCAAAGAAGCGGGCAAACTACCGGCGTTCAAGATGCCGACGATAAAATCAACCTCTTCCTTGCTGTTATTGCCGGTAATCCGACCTTGCGACGTAATCTTTGAATTGATGGAGGGAGCGGTCAGCAGCTTCTTATCGAGAATGATGCCGAGCGAATACTTTTGCCCCGAAGGATTCGGAAGATGTTCGCTCGTGAGCTGTCCGAAGCGAAAAGCCCCGAGATCATTGAATACAAAGTTCACCTGGGGTTGTCCCGTTTCGTCGAAACCAGACGATGACTGCGAAAGATAGCTACCCGTCACGTCGAGCCCGTCATTCATCAAGATCAGCGCCTGAGGCTCTTTGCCAGCCATCCGTTTGACCACCCGCTCATCAGGTTGATCTGCCGGGCCGAACTCCTCCATTTTATAAGGCATCCACTCGGCGACTTTGCGGCCACCCATCATCACTTCGTTGATGCTGGGGGGGAGAGCCTTCGCCAGTTCGATAATCTCGGTGTTCTCCGAGAAACCAGGAGCGGCCGTGATGCGAAACTCCAAGGCACCCGCCGTATAAATCCGTCGCTCGATGAAATCCAGTTCCTCCTGGCTTGCTTTAGGGATAATGATCTCGATTTGGTCGGGACCATACTCGCGGATCGAAACTTCCTTCGTGCCGCTGGGATCGATACGTTCGCCGAGCGCGCTGATAAGTTGGCGCACGAGTTGGCTCTTTTCGGAAACCGACTGTCCACCGCTGGTACCCTGGCTGGTGTCATCCGCCTTGGCTGCGGCCGAAGTATTCTGCAACTCGTAAATCAGCGTAATACCGCCGCTCAGGTCGGGACCGTATTTCAGTTCCCCCTGATAAAGCACAAGCGCCGCGGCCAGGATCGAGCCGATCGCCACCGCGAACTTCCAACCATGTTCCGGCATCCGCCAAATCTTGGCCAAGTAGCTGCCGATTACGATGGGGATCACAAAAACCGCTATCACCATGCTCAAAGCCACAAGCCCCGGAATCGCGGAGGTCGCCTCGGACGGAGCGGCTGGAGTTGCATTGCCCGCCACACCGATCTCGGTCGTGGCGGTGTCGGCGGGCTTATCGCCCGTTGTCTCTTGAGCCATCACGCGCCCAGCAGTCATACCGAGAAGTACAACCACCGCCAAGAGTGCGAATCGTTGCACGAGTAACCAAGACATGAGGAAGCCACTATTTCTAGTTATCATTTGAATTTTCCGTTTGCTGATCGAACGTGCGGTGACTCGACTGGATCGGCCGAGAATTTTGCTCGCAGGTTAGCTTTCTGTTTTGTTTTCCTCGGTCACGACCCGAGCGATGGCCGACGCGCTGACCCGCAGCTTGGTGCCGGTCGTTTCGTCGATGCGGATGGTCACCTCGTCGCGGTCGCGCTGCACGTTGGTCACCACGCCGTGAATGCCGCCAATCGTCACCACGCGATCCTTTTCCTTGAGATTGGCGACCATGTTGCGGAGCGCCTGCTCCTTGTTCTTCTGCGGACGCAGAATCAGAAAGTAAAAGAACACCATAATGGCGATCAACCCGGGTAACATGCTTGCGATTCCCGGGCCCGCCGGTTCTTCCGCTTGGGCCAGCAGCACACCGCTGGTCGGCAGGGCAACAAATTCACTCAACTTGGAAAAGATCATCACGAATTTTTTGTACCAATCTTAAAATGTGTTCGGTCCCCAAACTGGAGCGTGGGCGGAACTTACGACAAAACCGCCGCCTCGCCATGCAACACTCTGCCAGCAGAAGCCGCTCGCGTCTCACTCCTGCCAGCGGTGGGCAAACCGAAGAATCGCTCATCATAAATCGAAGCCCCGTAACGGACAAGGGCGACAAACTTCCGGCTAAGCTCGCCTCCAGCCCGCCAGTTTGGCCTCGTGAAACTCCCCAAAAGCGTCCGCCTCAATCGCCTCGCGGGCCTCCGCCATCAATCGCTGGTAATACGTCAGATTGTGGATCGAGGTGAGAATCGGCCCCAGCATCTCCTTGGCTTGAAACAGGTGGCGGAGATAACCACGGCTATGTTGGCAAGCGGGGCAGGGGCAGCCCGGCTCCAGCGGGCTCTGATCCAACTCATGAACCGCATTCCGCAGGCGCACCGGTCCACGATCCGTAAAGGCCAACGCATTCCGGCCATTGCGGGTCGGCATCACGCAATCGAACATGTCGATCCCGCGGCCAATGCACTCCACTAAATCCTCCGGTCGTCCCACGCCCATCAAGTACCGCGGCCGATCCGTCGGCAGATGGGGAATCGTCGCCTCGATGGTGTGGTACATCTCAATCGGTTCTTCGCCAACGCTCAAGCCCCCAATCGCGTAGCCGGGGAAATCGAGCGCAACCAGGGCCTCGGCACTTTCGCGGCGTAGTCCGACGTCGAGTCCCCCTTGCACGATGCCTAGCAGCATTTGATCACTGCGTCGTGATGCCTTGAGACAGCGCTCCGCCCACCGCACACTTCGCCGCATCGCGTCGGCGATGACGTCGAATTGATTGGGAAGGGCGACCACGTGATCAAATTGCATCACGAAGTCGCTGCCCAAGTTTTCTTGAATTTCAATCGAACGTTCGGGGGTGAGCTCCATCGGCGAGCCATCGATGTGCGAACGGAACGACACACCCTGCTCGGTGACCTTGGCCATCGCCGCGAGGCTAAACACCTGGAACCCGCCGCTGTCGGTGAGAATCGGCCCCGACCAGCCCATGAATTTGTGCAAACCACCGTGGGCGGCGATCACATCATCGCCCGGCCGCAGGGCCAGGTGGTAGGTATTTCCCAGAATGACCTGCGCGCCCGTTTCGCGCAATCGGCCCACGTCGAGGCCTTTGACTGTTCCCACCGTGCCAACCGGCATAAACGTGGGGAGCTCGACCGTACCGCGAGGTGTGTGCAGCCGCGCACGGCGCGCGGCGGTTCCGTGATCGGTGTGCAGCAACTCGAATCGAAAGGCAGGCTCAGCCATCGGCACTCACAACTCTGGCTGAGAGCCAATAGCTGACAGCCGACAGCTTTTTTCAGTCCCCACGCAGCTTGAGATTCGCTTCGGTGAGCTTCTCGCGGACTTCATTGAGGCTTGTCACGCCGAAATTCTTGCATTCGAGCAAATCGTCGCCCGTGCGGCGGAGCAACTCGCCAATCGTGGAAAGACCCAGACGGACCATGCACTTGCGGGCACGCACGGAAAGATTGAGATCGGAAATCGGCCGATCCATGAGAACACGCTCGTCGTCGCTGAGTTCTACTGCTTGAAATTGTGGCTCTTCCTCACGCCATTTGGTGGCGAATTGTCCCAGTTCCAGGCCCTTTGAGACAAGCATTTCGCGAATTTCCACCAGAGAGGTCTCGCCGAAATTCTTACTGGCCAACAGTTCTTGCTCGGTGGTTTCGGTCAAATCGCCCAGCGTCATCACCCCCATTTTTTGCAGGCAATTTCGGCTGCGCACCGACAACTCGAAGTCGCTGACCGGCACGCTCAGAATCTGAGACATCCGATCCTGACGACGGCGGGCCTCTTCGTCGTAATACATATCACGCGAAGCGTCGGCATCCTTGAAATAGAGCCGAGCCCGCGGATGATCGGGATACACTTCCAGAATCCGTTGATAGCATTGCTTCGAGCGTTCGAAGTGCTCGATGTCTTCGTACAACAGACCCAAGTTAATCAATGTGCCCACGTGCGTAGGGAATTGCGAGGCGGCTCGTTCGTAAAGCGAACGGGCATAATCATCGTTGCCGTGGTGGTCGTTTTCCATCGCCAAGCCAAACAACGCGCCCGAATGGGTGTTATCGGCTTCGACGGCCCGCTCCAAGAGCGCGACGACTTCGTTTGGATTCGCATCGAGCGCCGACACGGTTGCCGAACGTTGGTACAGGTACTCGGCGGTTTGCTCGACCGCTCCCGAAAGATTGTCGAGAATGGAGAGCGACTCTTGGGCTTTGCCGGCATAGCGGAGCGCTTCGGCCTTGGCGAGCGCGACATCGTCTTTGTTGTAGCCGGCGCGTTCCGACGATTCGTACATCGTGAGCGCTTCGTCGTACTTGTCGAGGGCCAACAGCGCCTTGCCAAGATAGAAATGCGTGAGCGCCCCGCCGTCGGCACTTCGCAAAGTTTGCACGGCAATCGTGTAACGGCCGAGCAGAAAGTAGCAGACGCCCAAGCGGACCGACGCCGCGGGGGTCCGCGATTCCTGCTGCTCCATCTCGCCGACCGCGTCGCGCAGCAACCGGAAGTTGCCGTAATCGGACGAAATCGCGCGGACGATTTGTTTGATCTCGTTCGGACCGAACGTGCTGTTGGAAAGCACAATTTGCTTCAGATCGACATCTAACACTTGCGACATGCTACTAACCACTCCTACTGAGGAACACTAATTTACTTGAGGGAGTCCGGTAATTTCCTAATGGAGGGAACGCCGTCTCTGGCGTTCCGTGATAAAGGTAGACGGTCTCCACAACAGCCACGGAACGCCACGTAGGGCGTTCCCTACAAATTTCTAGTACAGCCAATTAACCGAGGCCAAAGCCATAAAGCCAGTGGTCGGAGTTGAACCGACAACCCCCGCATTACGAATGCGGTGCTCTGCCAATTGAAGCTACACTGGCGGTAATGTTTAAGCTCATTAGAATACCGAAATTTCGCTGGGTCGGCAATGGCTGACACTCCGGGCGCCAGGAGAACTGCAAAGTCTGCCTGAATGTAGCAGGCACACTCCGTGTGCCGGGGCGGACGCGCGAAAACGCGGTGATTTCATCAAGGCGGTAACGGCACACGGAGTGTGCCTACTACTTTGCAGTTCTCCTGACTTAGGGCACAGGAGTACTGTAAAGTCAGGAATTAAGCCTGTTGAGACCGATTAAGGGCTTTTAGGCGATGCAGTTGGCAGCGGCTCGGACACAGAGTTGGGGATACGGAGCGGAGGCGGTGGATCGAAAAAGCGGCGTTGTTGATCGCCGCTCGACAAGCGGAGAGTCCGGGCGTCGGGTTTGGTGTCGGTTTTCGTCCCAACAGATAGTTGCGAGTATTACTGCAGATCAAATCGCCCCAGGCGAGCCCGCTTCAGCGGGCGGTGTGCTTAGGATGATTCCAATCGTGCCAAACCCGCGTTACAATCCCAGCATGTCCAAGCCCGTTCGCAAAATCTCGCGCGGTCAACATCTTGAGAATCAAGGATGCCATCTTTACGAGCATTGGCTCGTGGATAATATAAGTCTACTTTATCACCGCGCGCTGCCGGGATTAGTATCCTGCTTTTACGACGGAAGCTGCCAAGCAGGTCTTCTGGTATTGGTTCGAGCACTACACCAAGGTCAGTGACTGGCGTGAGTATTCGCATACACGAGCGGATGTCGAGTTGGAAGTAGCAATTCGGCGTTCGCATGAACTGAAGGCGCTTTTAGAGGGGGGGTGCCGTATAAGCGATATCAGGGACGCACCGCCCGCTGAAGCCCACCTCGCCTAGCTCTTGTCATCAGGCATACCAAGCGGGCATAATCGGCGGATCGTTTTATCGTTCTTCACCGCCCGCTTCTGGCTTTCTAAGTCTGGGGGCTCGCCACACGCCACTCACCACTGAAAATCATGCCACTTGTTGTTGTCGGTTCGGTTGCCATTGATAACGTTGAAACTCCCACCGCGCGTCGGGATAATTTGCTCGGGGGGTCGGCGACGCATTTTTCCTATGCCGCCAGCTTTTTTACCTGCGTGCGGCTGGTGGGGGTCGTCGGCGCGGATTGGCCCGCCGAGCATACCAAGCTTTTGACCGACCGCAACATTGATGTCTCGGGCCTGCATCAAGTGAAAGACGGAAAGACGTTCACCTGGACCGGGCGCTATCACGACAACATGAACGACCGCGACACGCTCGACGTGCAGCTTAACGTGTTCGGCGAGTTCGATCCCATACTGCCGGAAAGCTATCGCCGCGCAAAGTATGTATTCCTCGCCAATGGCGTGCCGGCCGTGCAAATGAAGGTGCTCTCGCAAGTGCCGGGGCGGCGGTTGGCCGTGGCAGACACCATGGACCTATGGATCAACATCGCCCGCGACGATCTCAACAAGTTACTCACTCAACTCGATGGCTTGGTACTTAACGACAGCGAAGCCAAATTGATCGCTCAGACTGAGAACCTGGTGACCGCCGGGCATCGCGTGCGCGAGATGGGCCCGAAGTTCGTTATCATCAAAAAAGGCGAACATGGGGCGATGTTTTTTAGCGAACACGAAACCTATGTGCTCCCCGCGTTTCCCACGCCGCATGTGGTCGATCCCACCGGCGCGGGCGACAGCTTTGCCGGCGGCATGATGGGCTATCTCTCCGAGCGCGACAATTTCGATCCCGACACGCTCAAGACCGCGATGGCCTACGGCATTCTCGTGGCGAGTTTTAACGTCGAAGGCTTTGGGCTCGAAAGACTTACCGAGATCACCCGCGCAGACATCGACGAGCGGATGGCAGAGTATCGCAAGATGCTCAGCTTTTAACTCCAATCAAAGCGGCCAATCGCGTAGGATGCGTTCGGTCTCTTCGGCGTGGCCGCTTTCGACACGGACCATGTCTTCGAGTTGCACCGATAGCCCCTTGTCGCCGTACTCGTCGGCTTCCTTCGCGCGTTGCGTGTAGTTGGCGGTGGCCTTTTTCTCGGCTGTGAGAATCGCTTCGAGCATTTCTTGGTTCGTATGCGCCTTGGCCACGTCGCTGGGAATCGTGATTGGCTCACCACCGAGGGCCACAATCTTGTTGGCCAGAAACTGAGCGTGCAGTTGCTCGTCGGCGACTTCGGTGAGAAAAAACTGCGAAAGTTGCGGGCGATAGGGACCGGTCGCCTTCGCGGCGTACGTGAGATATTGAATAATTGCCGAGAGTTCGTTGGCTAAGTCTTCGTTGAGCTTCTTGATTAAAGTTTCTTTGTCCATGGTCCGCTCGCTTTTTGTCGTGATTAAATGGGGGTGCTTGATGACAGCAACCTGAGTAACCGCAAATTT
This sequence comes from Bythopirellula sp., assembly GCA_034439695.1. Lineage (GTDB taxonomy): Bacteria > Planctomycetota > Planctomycetia > Pirellulales > Lacipirellulaceae > Bythopirellula. The sequence continues at coordinate 23,240 of JAWXAV010000123.1, forward strand.
TATTCCCCGTTAATCCAGACAGGCAAATGGGGCAAAATTTGGTTCCAAGGCGTCCGTGCCAACCACAAAATTTTGGACAGTGCCTGACACTCCACGCAATCAAAATAGGAAGTTTTTTGGAGTCGGTCCTTAATGGGGAAGCTTGGGCTTCACTGCTGCGTAGCTAAACATACCCAGCATCGCACCGGCGAACGTAAAAAGAGCCATCCCTGTGCCAGCACCAATCTGTGCGTAAATTGGTCCGGGGCACGCACCAGTGATTGCCCAACCGGCACCGAAGAGCATTCCCCCTACAACGACACCGGTGTGGTAAGGCTTGGGCTCGTATTTGATCGGCTTGCCGGCGACGGACTGGATTTGCAGTCGCTTGATGAGAAACATCGAAAGCATCGCCAAGCCGATGGCTGTGCCGATAATCAGATACATGTGGGCTTCCTGGAAGAGAAACATATTGTGAATGCGCTGCCAAGAAGCGACTTCTGATTTAATAAACAGAATTCCCAGGTAGACCCCAATAACAAACACGCTCGCAGTGGCGAACGTCGACATGCGCGATGGTTGGTCGTTAGCAGTTGGACGAGCCGTTTCAGCCATGGTTGTCTCCGCAGTTGCTAGAACAGTAAGTTTCCTAAGCCCCAAGTCACCGCCAGGCCACCCGCAAAGAAGCAAAGGGTTGCCAACAAGCTGGGCCAATTGAGGTTTGCGATTCCGGTGATGGAATGCCCCGAGGTACATCCCCCGGCGTAACGCGTACCAAAACCGATCAGGAAACCGCCGAAGAGAAGTTTTGCGGCACCAGCCGGGCTCTTGAACGTCTCGGGAAGCAAGGCAACCGGTTCCGCACTGAGAAAGCGCGTCGCGACGAATCCACCGACCGTAATGCCCATAACAAAGATGAGCGTCCATAAGTGCCCTCTGCGATCGTGTTTATTCAGATATTCAAACTTGCTGTTCGGAGCGCACATGGCTCCCATTTGCTGGAGGCTCGTTGAGATGCCAAACGCCTTATCAGCCAGAATACAGAGTAGCGGCACCGTCAAACCAATCAGGATTCCCGAGACCCACCAAGGCCAAGGTTGCATAATCCAGTCCATTTCAATGTTCTCCATGACTAAAAGTAGAAGGTTGTGCGGAAGATGACGAACGTCGCCACGGCGACGATTGCCACGGCGAAGATTTTCTGAAGTGCTGGACCGGAAAGATAGTGACTGCCCCAAATCCCGGCGAACATTCCGAGGACACCCCCGACGACAAAGTACAAAGTCGTGTCGAGAGGAATCTCGTGGCCTGCCAACAGATGCGATGCGACGCCCGAAGCGCTCACGAGCGTGATCACCAAGAGCGACGTGCCGACGGCGCGATGAATCGCCATGCCGCTAAAGAGCACGAGGGCCGGGACAATTACGAATCCGCCCCCCACGCCAAACAGCCCCGATAGGACGCCGGTGAGCACGCCGACAACGGCTAACACCATTGCGCAGGGCGAGTTGAATTCGAGTTTCCCCGCCGCGTCTCTGCGGCATGTCGGTCCATCAGCCTCATCCGCCGCGCAAATCATCTCGGCGCTCGTCAAAACGGTCTTACGCCACATGCGAACTGCCACGACGAGCATGAGCACTGCGAACAGCATCAGTAGGAGCGACTCGGGAATCAGAGTCGACAGCCATGAGCCAAGCGGTGCTCCGATCATTCCGGCCACCGCGAACATCAAGCCGGTAGCAAGTTCAACTTCGCCCGCCTTACAGCGTCCCAAGAATCCGATGGCGGAAGTCATGCCGACCGCGGCAAGCGAGATTCCCACGGCCTGCCGTGGGTCGATCGCTAGTCCATAAACTAACAGCGGCACCGCGAATATTGCCCCGCCGCCTCCCGTCAGTCCCAGCGAGAGGCCAACTATCGAACCGAAAATCAGCGGTAGAACTGGCATCATGGGGTTGTCCGGCTGTTGATTTGCCGAGCAGGTGATTGATCTCGGTTTCGACTCACGCGACGACTGTTACCTCATCTCGGACAATCGGTAGTCCGGCGTCAACCCAGGCTTGGTATCCACCCTGCATGTTGATAACGTCAAACCCGGCTCGCTGTAAAAGACTCGCGGCGATCGCCGAGCGACCCCCCGCTAGGCATTGAGTCACCACGGGCTTGCTCGTATTTAGAGTCTCGATGTTTCGTAGCAGCTTGCCGAGGAAACGGTGTTCAGCGCCGGCAATGTGCCCAGCTTGAAACTCCGTCATCGCACGTACGTCAATGAGCGTCATATCGCCATCCTTGATGCGGGAGCGAAGCTCGGCTGGTGTTGCGGATTCGTACGATTCAGTATTCAAGCCAGCGCTCTTGACGGCTGTCGCATCGAAATAGCCACCTACATTGTCGATTCCGATCGAACGCAGGCTTCGCAAATGAGCGGGAAGGGATTCTTCGTCGGTGATCAGGAAGACCGGCTGGTTATAGTCCACGAAGAAACCGGCCCACTGGACTAGATTCGACGCAGGCACGTTGATCGTGTCCGGCACGTGCGCTTGGGCAAAATTGCTGGCGGCACTCGTGTCGATGACAAAATGCTTTGCGGCGGTTGCCACCAGTTCCTTTGGGCTGAACGCTGCGACAGGCGCCAAGTTCTTAATCAGCTCAGGCCCCACCTTGTTGACTCGCTTCATCACAGCAAAGTAAAACGGCGTCTCTGGCTGGTCAGTCAGGATGTAGTCGACGAACTCCTGTTCGTCGTCGATCTGCAAGGCTGGATTAAAGAGCTTTTCGTACCCCACAGTGCTGGATGGGATCGCGCCGAGGCCTTTGCCGCATGCGCTGCCGGCACCGTGCGCGGGCCAAACCTGCAAGTGATCCGGCAATTCGCGAAAGCGTCGCGTGGAGTGGTAAAGTTCCCGCGCGCCGACCTCGGCGCTGCCAACCACGCCGGCCGCGGTTTCGAGCAGGTCGGGCCTGCCGATCGAGCCGACGAACACAAAATCCCCAGTGAAAATACCCATCGGGGCGTTGGCTCCGCTCCCAACGTCCGTCAGCACAAACGAAATGCTCTCCGGAGTGTGCCCGGGCGTGTGGAGGACGTCGAATTTCACATTCCCGATGCTGAACGTATCGCCATCTCTTAGCAGCAGGGAGTCATGGCGGCTGGCGAATCCATATTTCCAATCTGCGGGTCCAGCGTCCGACAAATAGAGTTTGGCTCCGACGCGATCGGCCAGTTCCCGCGATCCTGACACAAAGTCGGCGTGAATATGGGTTTCGGCGGAGCCAACAATACGCAGGCCTTCGCCTTTTGCGGCGTCGAGGTAGGGAGTCACGTCTCGACTGGGGTCGATGACGATCGCTTCGTGGCTCTTTTGACAACCGACAAGATACGAAGCATGCGCGAGCGACTTGTCATAGAAGTATTTGAGTATCATGCCACGTTTCCTTTTCATTCTGTTATGCGTCGAACCAAAAGCTGAAACAGTTCATCAGGCAGCTACGAGTCAGTGGCTGCCCTTGAAGCTACAGTTACTTGACTCCGCAGAATTGACGTCTGTTCTACCAATTTGGTTCCACGGCATCTTCGCCAGAAACAGACCCATGCCGCAACTGTCGGTCACGCCCGAGAAAACCAAGCCCGCACCCACGAACGCGCTCAGACCGACGAAATAGGTATGCACGAGATAGCCGAGCAAAGCACCAAGCACCACCAAACTCCCCGCAGCGATGCGGACTTGGCGTTCCAGTGACATCGATTTTTGACCACGCACCACGGGTAATCCCGCGGTTTCCCAGGCTTTCGTACCGCCGTCGACGCTTACAACATTGGCGATGCCTGCATCAATCAGTTTCTGACACGCCTTGGCCGAACGTCCGCCTAATTTGCAAATCAAATAAAGCGGCTGATCGCCACCTGCGGCAACTGCTTGTGGGCTGATGGTATCGAGGGGTACATTACGTGCCGCGGTGGCATGAACTTCGCGAAACTCGGTGGGAGTGCGAACGTCGATGATCTCGCGCACCTCGCCGCGCTGCAGGCGCTCGGCCAGTGCTTGCGGAGAAATTGTGGTGATAGACATGTGTTTGCTCCTGAAAATCTAGGTGCCGAAGCGCTGTTCGACACAATGAATGATGTTGGCAAGTTGCGGCTCAATCACACGGTAGTAACGGCGCTGCCCGTCCTTGGTGTGATCAAGAAACCCACAACGCTGCATGAGCCGTAAATGCTCGGACGCCATGTGATGAGCGATTCCGCACTCCTCGGCCAATTCGCCGACGGTATACTCGCGCTCCAACAGCATCTGCACGATTTGGAGGCGATGAGGATGGGCCAGAATCTTCAAACACTCAGCGGCTTGTTGAAACGCCACCGGTGTGAGGCGTTTGGGTGTCGTTGATTTCGAATTCTTCGCGTTTACGTTAGGCATGACGTTCCTCTCTTGTATTCAAATATATCGTTATTTTACGATATATACAAGTACGGAAAGTACGCAGCCTTCTGGCGGACGAGTGTGTCGGTAGACGCGGAGCAAGCTCCGCGGCTAAATAAACTGAGGAGATGTAGCGAGATCACGCCGCGCGGGCGACACGAGGGGCGCGAATCACGCGGCCCGTGAGGTCGGTCATTTGAGAGAGCCCCATCTTGGCGACGGCGAGGCCTAAAAGATCGTGTTGCAGGGACTCGGTCGGCTGTGCTTTTTCTTGCCAGAGCCAAACGGATGAGGCGGGTTGGATTCCCACCCGGATGCCGTGGCGGTGAGCGCGGAAGAAAAACTCCTCCCGGGCGTCGTCACGCAACTCGGGATCCCAACCCCCCATGGCCCGCACCCGGTCGGTACGAGCCACGAAAAAGTTGCCCACCAAATCGCACCACCAGAATCCCTCGCCTTTTGAACGCGAACCGGCTAATAGTGCCAGTCGGTCGCCGGCAATCTCCAAAAGGGCATGTTGCGATTGCAGCTTGCGCTTGGTGAAGAACCAGAATTTCGTTTGGCTGGCGAGGAGTTCTCCCGCTGCCACGTCGAGTCGGTCGCTGGCCACGAGCTCCAACAAACTCAGAAGCTGTGTCTCACGGTGGATTTCCGCGCGATCATCCAACAGTAAAAAGTAAGGAGTGCGGACCCGCGCGAGCAAGGCGTTTTGCGCGGCGGCTTGGCCTTTCTGACTTGGCAGCCGAAAACAATCGGCTTTTTTGCAGGAAGTCGCCTCGACCCCGTCGTCGGCCACCAGCACTTTCATCGCGGGATGAAAGCGGCGGATGCTCTTCACGAGCCGTTTGAGGGCCGCGGGCCGGTCAAAGGTGCGGATGATAGCAGTCAACTTCGAGAGGTCGGGAGTAGCCACGGTGAGTCCTGCCTGGCGATAAGAATAACTGGGATTTCTCAATAGAAATCGCCCTCCACTCGCCCGGATGTTCAATAAAACTGATTCAGCCGTTGCTACTTGAAATACTTCACCAAAGCACCGAGACGGCAAGGTTTTCGCAGACTTCCAGGGCTAACTTTTCTCTCGCAAAGGCGCGAAGGCGCAAATTAAACTTGATAGATTGCGCCTTCGCGCCTTTGCGAGAGATTCATTTCGATAAGAGCAAATCGCGCAGTTCGAGGCGGTGCATTTTGTGCGCGGAACTGGGCGGCGTGCCGAGGGAGATATGCAGCACGAGCTCGCGGGGCTCGAACACCATCGTTTGCAAGGTAAGCTCGCCTTGGTTGGCTTGATGGAGAGCCGCTTGAATGTCGGCGACGGCCAGCGTCGGTTTCTCGCCGGCAACTTCCAGGCTGTCATAACGCCAGCACTCTTCGTTCACGGCCAAGCCCGGCAGGCGGAAATGGTTGGTGCAGGGGAGCAGTGCGTCTTTGGCATCGCGACGAGCGACTTGTTTGGGCGTGATCTCGAAAATGACGCCGCGCTCGCGGTCGCATACAGCCAAGTTGGCCTGCGTGGTGGCGTGAGTCCGCTTGAGGAGTGCTTCCGCTTCGGCCACGGTCGTGCATTCTTCCAAAATCTGCCGAAACGTGAGTGCCATGGGCACGCCGGTGGGGTCGAAGTGGCTCGAACCATCGGCCGCTTCGTACACGTCGAGTGTAGCCACGCACAGCCCCGCGTCGTTCATGCCGGAGAAAACGCCCATCAGACCCGGAAAACTCACTGCCGCAAAGGCATGGTGTCCCTCGGGGCGAATAACGGTCACTAGGCTATAACGATCCAACACACCAAACGGGGGGAAATCAAAATTGCGGCCAAAGAGCATCGCGCCGGTCGCGCTCTTTTTCGGTTCGACGATTAACGCCGAGCAACCGATCCGGCGCAATTCGAGCAACGTGTTGGCGACGGCCAGCGTTTCGGGTTCGAGTTTTCCTATCTTAGTCGCCGCCGCGACTTCCTGCTGATAGCGCTGGGGCGCGTTGAGCATTAACGTCTTACCCGCTTGAGCGGCGAGCGGGTAAAAGAACTCGATGCCGAACTCAGCGAATATCAGCTTGGGGAAACCGAGAAGTTCCTTGCCCGGTTTGGCAACCAGCGCGGCGTGCTGTTCACCAATTTCCACAGGCGAGCCGACAAGAATCGCCACCGGAATCGCGTTGATGGTCCGCACTTCGCCGCGACCATGCTTGGCGGTGGGAAAGATTTCTGCAGCATGAACCCATGAGCAAAGGCCAAACGACAGAAAAAACAAAATCACAATAACACGGAGCATGAGTGAATCCTGGATCGGACGAGCAATGCCCTATTATAGCGCTCCACGCGATCCGACCAAGGGCGGCTGCTTAACGAAACATGTCATCCCGAGGGGAGTTCTACGACCAGGGGGATCTGGTTTGCACTACCCTTACGTCTGGAAAACGTGCGAAGTTTGAACCCAGATTCCTCAAGTCGTGAAACTCCTTTCGGAATGACCGCTAAGTCGACTTGCAATTCTTCTTGGTTACGCGGCTTACAAGTACGTGTTGATCAGATTCTCGATCATTTCTTGTCGGCCACTGCGGTTGCCGCTGATGTCGCCCTTGTCGAGCATGACTTTTTCTAGCGAAGCGAACGAGTGCTTGCCCGCTTCGATCTCGGCACCAAAGCCGCTGTCCCAACTGGCGTAGCGCTCGCTGAGCAGTCCGTCGAGTTTGCCATCGGCCCGCATCGCAGCGGCGATTTTGAGACCCCGCGCGAACGCATCCATGCCGCCGACGTGGGCGTAGAACAAGTCGATCGGCTCAAAACTCTCGCGGCGAACTTTGGCGTCGAAATTCACGCCGCCCGTGGTCAGACCACCGTACTTGAGAATCCCATACATGCATTGAGTGGTGAGATAAATGTCGGTGGGGAATTGATCGGTGTCCCAACCCAACAGCATGTCGCCCGTGTTGGCGTCAATCGAGCCGAGCGCCCCCGCCGAACCGGCCACCTCAATCTCGTGGTGCATCGAATGCCCGGCGAGCGTGGCATGATTAGTTTCGAGATTCAGCTTGAGGTGATCGAGCAACTCGTATTGCCGCAGGAAGTTCAGGCAGGCGGCTGCGTCGCTATCGTATTGGTGCTTTGTCGGTTCCTTGGGCTTCGGCTCGATGTAAAACTGTCCCTTAAAGCCGATTTGCTTGGCGTAATCCACCGCCATGTGCAGGAACCGCGCGAGGTTGTCCAGCTCGCGCTGCATGTTGGTGTTCCATAGATTCTGGTAACCTTCACGGCCACCCCAGAACGTGTAGCCGGCACCACCCAGCTCGTGGGTCACTTCCAACGCCTTCTTAACCTGCGCGGCGGCGAAGGCAAACGCTTCGCTGTTGGGACTGGTGGCCGCACCGTGCATGAATCGCGGATTGCTAAACAGATTCGCCGTGCCCCACAGCAGCTTGATGCCGGTGCGCTCTTGCTCCTCTTTGAGCACGGCCACCACCGCATCGAGATTCTTGTTGGTTTCGGCGAGCGACTTGCCCTCGGGGGCCACGTCGCGGTCGTGGAAGGCGTAGAACGGCGCGCCCAGCTTGTCGATGAACTCAAACGCCACGCGGACGCGGTTCTTGGCATTCTCCACTGAGTCCGTGCCAGCTTCCCAGGGCCGCAGCGCCGTGCCGGGACCGAAGGGATCGCTCCCCGTGCCGCGGAAGGTGTGCCAGTAGACCACGCTGAATCGCAGATGGTCGCGCATGGTGCGGCCCGCCACTTTTTCGTCGGCGTTGTAATGGCGGAAGGCCAGCGGGTTCTTGCTGTCGGGACCTTCAAACGGAATGCGACTGATTTCGGGAAACGCGGCCATAATGAGTGAAACTCTGGTAGGAGCGAGTTCTCAATCCACCGATTCTAGCGATTGAATTGCGAAGTGTCAGCGCAATCAACGCAAGAAAAATCAGTGAATTTGCAGCAAAATTGATTCCTTTGCAAAGTAAGCTGCCGCAAATTCGTGGACGGTTGGCTGGGTGGATACTAACATGAATTTAAGCCAATCCTGGGGCAGCCGTTTTTTGATTGGCTTAATCTCATTCGGAACAGAACACCTGAAGTATGCACCTGCGCACATTCCGCGCGGCTTTGTGGCCGCTGTTGCTGATTCTGTTGGGCTACGCCGTGAATGCGCCGGACGCTTCGGCGACGGTGGTGCGCTTTCAAACACCGTTTGGAAATGCGGGTGTGCGGATCTACGACCAGGCGAAGCCTCTGAGTGCGGCCAACTTCTTGGGATACGTGAACCGCGGCGATTATCAGAATGTGCTGATTCACCGCTCGGTCGCGAATTTCATAATCCAAGGTGGCCGTTACCGCTTCGACGGCACGGCGAAGGTTGAACCAAATCAATATCCCGAAGTTCCTCAGCAAGCGGCAGTGCTCAATGAGCCAGGCATTTCGAATCTGCGCGGTACGATCGCGTTTGCCAAGTTGGGTGGCAATCCAAACAGCGCTACGCGCGAGTGGTTCTTTAATTTGGGCAATAATTCCGCGAATCTGGATGGTCAAAACGGAGGCTTCACGGTGTTTGGCCGTGTCGTCGGCACTGGCATGACGGCAATCGATCAAATCGCTGCGCTGCCGAAGTTTGCATTTCAAAGCCCATGGAACGAAGGGCCAATGCGAAACTACACCAACGCAGATTACCAGGCGTTCGTACCCGTCGATGGTGATAATGTCGTCAATATGAA
>JAWXAV010000124.1:0-37063 GCA_034439695.1 Bythopirellula sp.
AGTAGGCGTTTTCGATATTACTTACTAAATCGCGGACCGCGATTTCAAAATCGGTCAGCTCCACGTCAGTGTTCGCCCGGGCGATCAACACGCCGTTATACAAACCGGGAATATCGGTTGGTCCAGCGATACGATTGTAGAGCATGCCGTTGCCCTGCAGTAACGGTTGGCGGAACTCCGTCTCGAAGTTGGTATTCCACGCGCTGGGGAACAAATTGCTGGGAGCGTTATTGCCGTCGTAGTCGGTGTAATGGCGGAAGGCTAACTGCGTGCCCGCGACGGACTGTTTGGTGATTTGCGACTGCATCACGAAGGCGTCTTGGAACAAAATCCGCGTGCCACCGCCGAAGAATTCGTTATTGAGTGCGCGGTTGTTTTTCTCGCCGTAGGCGCTTGTCGAGAATTGTGCATCGAAGGCACTCAGTGCCGCATCGACACCAAAGCGGGGATCGGTCTCGACGATGGCCGTGTCCCAATAGGTTTGCACGCTCGCCGGTGATCGCAACACCGCCCCACCCAGGTCGCGCAGCACTTTGGACTGAGACAGTGTCATTTGCACGACCGTCTCAAGCCGCACATCCCAATATTCGGGCTGCTCCTGGCTGGTGAGTGAGAGGGGCTCCAAAGCGGCCCAATCTTCGCTTATGCCGCATGGCGCGACGACCGGATATTCCACCTCGGTGGCGATGGCATGGTAGCAATCTTCTGGGACCGACGCCTTGAAATCGCTCTTGCCGCGCGAACGACACCCGGTCAGCGCTCCCATTAGGTAGAGCACGAGGACAATCCAGCGGGTGCGGGTACGATTTGCCATGCAAGCGGTGACCTCGCTTCGAGGCCTGTCAGGTGTCATTGCGGCTGCAAACAGGGAATCGGAGTCCTGAGAGAAGCTTGGGTCTCTGCTTGGTTTTCGGCGTCGCAAAAGCGCCACAACTACGATTTCCGTTACCAACGGCAAAACTTGCGCAGCTTGCCAAACCTGCTTGCCAGCATCGTTGGTCGCAAAGATTCTTGCCACCAACAGATTAGAGAGACAACGATTTGGCTGAGCCTGGATATACTGAAAAAGTGATGAGCACGCTCGACGACGATCTTGATGAACGGCACGACACACTTTCGGCCAGTTGGCGGCAAGTGGAAGATTTTCTGTCAAGTCTCCACGAGCTTGCCCGTGCGCCGATTGAGCCGAGCGATTTCTATCGCCAACTCCTCGAAGGTTGCGCTAAAACGCTAGCAGCAACGGGTGGCGCTGTTTGGCAGCCTGATTTGCACGGCAAATGGCAAGTGCTCGACGCAATCAATCTGAACGCCCTTGTGGCAAGCGACGTTGCGTCGCGCACGGCTCACCAACGACTCTTGCAGCAAGCAAGCCTTGCAGAGCACCCTCGTGTGTTACTTCCTGGTCACAATAATCCCACGGAAGCAGCCATCGTGATTGGCGCTGTTCATGGAAACGACCCTGCTCGACCATATGCACTGGTGGAACTTTTTCTGCACACAGGTTGCAGCCCCGACGTGCAGCACGGTTGGGAGCAGTTCTTAGCGGCGGTGATTCATGTCGCCGAAGAATTTCACCTCCGATATGAACTTCGCACCTTACGTGGCGAGCAGATGGGACATGCCGACGTGCTCGCACTTTTGCGGCGGATTCATCGTGGGGCAACTCTCCAGGAAGTGGCGTATGACTTGGCGAATGAAGGGAGCCGCTTTCTCGGCGTGGATCGGTTGAGTGTTCTTTTGCGACGTGGTAAAGACTGGCAACTCCTGGCCGCGAGTGGTACTGAACGGCTTGAACCGCGAGCCGATGCGGTGAAGGAATTGCAATCTCTCGCGGCGGTTACTGCTCAATGGGGCGAGCCGCTGGACTACGTTGACGGAAATGCAGCCGACGGGAATGATAAAACTGAACTGCCCTGTGCCGTAGCCGAAACGTTGCAACAGCACATCGATCATTCGCACGCCCGTCGGCTGATCGCCGTGCCGTTGGTATTTCACCACGACTACGGGACCACAGCCCAGAAATCGCATGATGTCATCGCTGTTTTGATCGCCGAGAATTTCAGTAGTGGTGGTTCGCTCACACGGCAGCGCGTCGTGGAACTTGCCCAGTTGTGTGAACCGGCACTCCAGCAAGCGGCGGAGTGGAACCGTTGGCCGATTCGGACCGTGGCCCATTGGACGAAGAGTGCGACACGTTTGTGGGAAAAATGGGGCGTGAGCCGCTTTGCTCTGGCAGGTGCTTTAGTTGCCACCGCACTCCTGACGCTGATGTTTGTACCGACTGATTTTGAAATCGAAGCCCCGGCCACGCTCATGCCGCGCATCGTCCAGGATGTGTTTGCCACGACGAATGGCACTGTCCGCGAGATTAAAGTTGAGCATGGCGAACAGGTGGATGCTGGTGCCGTACTGGCCGTGCTCGATGACGCGGAACTGGATTTAGAAACCGAGCGCGTCCGAGGCGAACTGGCCACGGTTCGCAAACGGCTCGAAGCGATTGCGGTCGCGCGCACGGATCGCCAAGCACGCGAAGAGCCCACACCGGATCGCTTGCCCCTTTCCGCCGAAGCCAAACAACTCGAACTCCGTCAGGCGAGTCTACTCAAGCAGGCGGAGATTCTCGACAAACGCCGCGAAGCCCTTACTCTCCGCAGCCCCATCACGGGTACTGTACTCACCCTGGATGTCCAAAATCTCTTACGCACTCGGCCTGTTGAGCGGGGACAGGTTTTATTCACTGTGGCCGACACACACTCCGGCTGGAAATTAGAAACGCTTGTCCCTCAAGACCGCATCGGGCATGTGATTGCGGCCGAACAACAGAGCGACGACCCGCTTCCCGTGCGTTTTCGCTTGGCGGGAGACATGGAGCACACATTCAGAGGTCACGTTGCGGAGATTACGGAAACGGCTGTGCTCGACACGGCCAAGCTTGCCGAGGAATTACCGGAAGTGCGCGTCGAGGTGAGCGTCGATGAAGAATCGCTGCCCGCCGCGCGGCCGCAGATGGCGGCGACGGTTCGCGTGAATTGTGGTCGGCGTTCGCTCGGCTATGTCTGGCTGCATGATGCCTGGGACAACATTTATTCCTGGTTGGCATTTTAGATGAATCTACTTACTCGATGTCCGTGGAACCTTGCTTTGCTCTGCATCCTCGCGTTGTGGGATGTAACTACAAATGCTGAAACGCCACTGGTGATCGATTCAGTCGTCCTTAGCCCGCTTGATGCTGCCGAGGTTCCCGCGCAAGTCGTGGGTATGCTCCGCGAAATCGTGGTGCAAGAAGGTGCCACGGTCGAGGCTGGGCAGGTGTTGGCCCGGCTCGATACTCGGCAAGGAGAACTCGACGTGGCCAAGGCGCGGATTGAAGCGGCCCAGGCAGCGGCCAAGGCCAATAACCGCACGAAAGTGGCATACGCCGAGAAGTCGCTGGAAGTGGCTCAGGCTGAGCTCAGGCGGTCTCAGGAATCAATCGCCCAATTTGCCAAGAGCATTTCACAATCGCAAATTGACGTCGAGCGACTCACGGTCGAAAAGCTCCTGCTTGAGAAAAAGCAAGCCGAGCATGAGTTGGAATTGGATCGCTTTGCTCTTCAATTGAAGGAGCATGAACTTGCCGCGGCGGAATTGAAGCTGAAACTGCACAGCGTCGAGGCCCCGTTTGCGGGTGTCGTGGTGTTTATTCGCGGTCGGGTGGGTGAATGGGTTGAAGTTGGCGCTCCCGTGCTGCGATTGTTGGCGGTCGAGACCATGCGAGCCGAGGGATTTCTGGCGGTTGAACAGGTGGCCAGCGATTTGATCGGGCGTGAGGTTGTGTTCCGCAGCGAGACTGGTGCGATGGCCAAAGGAAAGTTGCGATTCGTGAGCCCCGAGATGGATGCCGTCACGCGACAGGTGCGGGTGTGGGCCGAGCTAGAGAATCCGAAAGGCGAATTTCGCTCGGGGCAACAAGGTTCACTGGAAATTGTTCGTTGAAGGTGAACAGTTATGGCCGCAAATCCTGATTATTTACTATCGACCGTGGAACGCACGCTCGTGGTGCGTTCCCGCGGCGACGTGCAGCAGGTAGCGGTTCCCGTGGCGGGGCAACCGAGCTATGTGTTCAAGGATCCGCTCACTCTGGAGCATTTCCAACTCACTCCTGCTGAATATTTCTTGTTTCAGGAGATTCATGAGCCGGTTACTCTTGCAACGCTCAAACGGAAGTTTGAAGCGCGATTTGCGCCGCGGACGATTTCTTTCACCGCATTGCAAGAGGGGATCAATCAACTTTTCGATCAAGGTTTGCTCGTGAGCACGGCCCCGGGGCAGGGGAAGCAACTCTTGGAGCGTGCTGCCAAGCGGCGTCGTTCGGAGCGCTGGCAGCATTTGCTCAAGGCACTTTCGTTTCGCGTGGCGAGTTGGGATGCCACGGCCGCAATTGAGGCCGTTCATGCGAAGGTCCGTTGGTTATTTTCTCCGCTTGCCGGTTTCGCGGCTTTGGGGATTATCTTTTATGCCTTGTGGTTGCTGATCGCACATGCATCTGCGGTTTTCGCCAAATTGCCGACGATCAACGAACTTTGGCAGCCCAAGTATTTGTTGGTGTGGTTGACGACCGTTGTGATCGTGAAAGTTCTGCATGAGTTGGGGCATGCGATCACTTGCCAACATTTCGGCGGGCGGTGCCATGAAATGGGCGTCATGCTGCTCGCCTTTTTCCCCGCGTTGTATTGCGACGTCTCCGACGTGTGGCGGTTGCCGAACAAATGGCAGCTTATGGCCGTGTCCGCCGCAGGAATGATCGTGGAAGTTGTGATTGCAGCGGTGGCGTTCATCGGTTGGTGGCACACCGAGCCAGGGCTTTTGAATACATGGTGCTTAGGCGTGGCAATCATTTGTTCGGTCAACACCCTGGCGATCAACGCGAACCCGCTCTTGCGGTTTGATGGGTACTATCTGCTGGCCGACTGGCTGGAAATTCCCAATCTGGCCAGCCGGGGACAGGGGCTGCTTGGTGAGAGGTTACGTCGCTGGCTGTTAAACGAGCCTTTGACGAGCGATCCCCTCTTAAGTCGCCAACAGCAACGGCGACTATTTGTTTATGCCATCGCATCGCGAGTTTATTCGCTCATTGTGTTGTTGGCGATCTACGCCATGCTGTTTGCCCTTGCGCGGCCCTATCATTTGGAAAATTTGGTCTTCACTCTCGCAGCACTGACAGTGGTGGGAATGGCATTGCCACCTGTTCTCGGCATCTGGCGAGTTGTGCGTAACCCTGCCAACCGTGCGCGGATGAGGCGGCCAAGAATGGCAATCCTGACGCTTGCACTGACAGTGGTTGGTGCTGCGGTCCTTTTCTGGCCAATCAAGCATACGGTCCAGGGCCCCGTAGTATTTGTCCCCGCCAATGGTCAGGCGGTTTACGCCACGGTGGCTGGTGAATTGGTTCATGCCTTGGCGCCAGGAACCAAAGTTCGAGCAGGCGACGTGATCGCCGAATTGCGTGATTCACAAGTGGAACTCGCCGTCGCCAAACATGCGGGCGAGTTTGAGGTGAAGCAAGCTCATTTTCAACAGCTTAACACTTTGCGAGCCCTCGACAGCCGTGTTTCCGTGCAACTCCCCACGGCTCAAGCGGATTTGGCCGATGCCGAATCGCAACTCGCCCAGTACCGCCGGCGTAAAGAAGAATTGGTTTTGCGCGCTCCTGTCGAAGGCACGGTGATCGCGCCTCCTCAGTTGGAACCGGAAAAAGCGGACGATCGCTTGCCGACATGGGCTGGCTCGCCGTTGGAACCGCGGAATCAATCTTGTTGGATCACGCCGGGTACGGTGCTTTGTACGGTTGGCGATCCTCAGCAACTTTCCGCTTTGGTGACCATCGATGAGCGCGACGTGGCTGAGGTGCAACCGGGCGAGTCAGTAAGAATCGTGCTCGACTCGGCTCCCGTACGGATTGTTACCGGCAAGGTGAAGCAGGTGGCAAGCCGAGCCACGGAACCGGAACGCGATCAACCGGCGATTTCAGAGAATCGTGTCCACGTCGTCGAGGTGGAACTCGATTCACCAGAGGCACTCGCCCTCGTAGGCTCGGCCGGCACCGCCAAAATTGAAGCCAACCGCAGCACGCTCGCCAGCTTGGCGACGAATTTCATCAAACGCCGCTTGCGGATGCCGTGGTGAATGTTTTTCTCCCCATGCGAAGAAGACCTAACCACGAATCCGCACGAATAACACGAATCAATTCCTTTTGGCCAACGGCCATATTTATCGTAGCCTAGGGCATCGCCCTAGGAACTTTGGACGCAACAACGATCTTTGGCCGAAAGGCCATATTCATCGAGGCTTTGGAGTCGGGGTGAATATGACCTTCGGTCAAACCCTCCTGTGACATTCTTAGTCCTATGGCGTTGCCATAGGCTACGGTGAAGAAGGCCTTCGGCCAAGCTTAACGCTGTCTCCGCCCGCGACGAGTCGCCAAGCTGACCAGCCCCATGTTCGCCAGCGCTCCCAGCAGCAGCGAACTTGGCTCCGGCACGGCGACGCGGTTGGAGACGAAGATGCCGGAAGTGCCGTCGGTGAAACCAGCGATGAAGACGAGTTGGCCGCGGTTATTGAACCAACTGGGGCGACCGTCGCTGTTGCCCGTAATACGGAGATCGAGTTCCAGGAAATTGACTGTGCGAAAGTCGCCGGGCGCTATTTCCAACAGACCGCCTCGGCGGGCGATGAGCTGCAAGACGCCATTGCGGTCAGTCGCCCAGATGCCGGGCTGGGAGCCACCGGAAGTATCGGCCTCAAACGCGATTTGGCCGGCGTCGTTCAGCACGAAATCAACGCCAAAAGAGCTGAATTTCACATCGCTGGGTGTGCCGGGGGCGTGATCCCCCGCGCGGGCCACCAGCGCCAAGCTGCCAGAACCCTCCGACCAGATGCCTCGGCTGTTGGTGGAATCCACGCCGCTGCCAGTGAGGTTGGCACGAAACGCGGTTTGGCCGGCATCGTTTAGGACGGCCTCACTAAAGCTGCCGCTGCTGCTGCCGAAGTTTACGCCGCTGGGAGTGCCAGGAGCGTGGTCTCCGGCGCGGGCCACCAGCGCCAGCCCTGCGGAACCCTCCGACCAGATGCCTTCGTTATTGGTGGAAACAACACCGTCGCCGATGAGGCTGGCTTTAAACGCCGTTTGGCCGGCGTTGTTAAGAGCCGGCGCAAAGTAGCCAACAAAAAGGTTGAAGTTAACTCCGCTGGGCACTCCGGGTGCCTGGCTCCCCTCGCGGGCTACTAATACCAGGCTGCCGGAACCCTCCGACCACAAGCCGAAGTCGTTGGTGGAATCGACGCTGCTACCGATGAGGCGAGCCTTAAATGCGGTTTGGCCGGCGTCGTTCAGCACGGGAATATTAGAAAAAGCCACTGAAGTTCACGCCGTCGGGCGTGCCGGGCGCCTGGTCTCCCCTGCGGGCTACCAACTCCAGGCTGCCGGTACCCTCTGACCAGATACTTTCGCTTGTCTCCGTACCTGGGCCGCGGAGGAAGGCCCAAAACGCTGTTTGGCCGGAATTATTCAGCGCCGGCGGATCGGGTAATGCGTTGAAGTTCACGCCGCTCGGCAGGCCGGGGGCCTGGTCTCCCGTGCGGGCCACGAGCGCTAAGCTGCCGGAACCTTCCGACCAGATGCCGCTCGCATTACTAGTATCCACGCCGCTGCCGGTGAGTCTCGCCGAAAATGCGGTTTGGCCGGCGTCGTTCATTACCAACCGGGTACGCAAGTCGCTGAAGTTCACGCCACTGGGAGTGCCGGGGGCCTGATCTCCCGTGCGGGCCACGAACGCCAGGCTGCCGGAACCCTCAGACCAAATGCCGGAGTTGTTGGTGGAATCGACGCCGGCGCCGATGAGGCCGGCATAAAACGCAGTTTGCCCAGCGTCGTTCAGCGCGGGGAATTTGCTGGGGCTGATGTTCACGCCATCAGACAATCCGGGCGCCGGCTGGCCGCTGAGGGCGACCGTGTGAATCTCGGCGGCGTGGGCTTGCTGAAAAGTTGTGCAACAGACAAGTGCAACAACGACGCTCGCTCGGAGGCACTGCTGGGCAAGCCAGCAGTGGCACCCCCGGGGAATGGGTGTACTTGTTCGATTGTCCATTCGTGTTGCTGATTTCATGAGTGCTTTCCGGGATGACAGGGTTTGGCGAGTTGAGGTTCGGGTCTTTGGTTATTCTGTGGCGTAGCTTCCAGCCTGCGAAGACAGCCCGGATGGCTCCCTCGCTGCAAACAAAAAGGGCCCACCGCGGCGGTTGCCTCGGGGACCCTGATGAATTGCAGAATACTCGTTAGCGAATCTCGAATTGTCGTAGTGACAGGCGGCTCGCCTGATATTTCAAAGACAGGCTACGTCACGGTAGCTGCCATTGTAATACGCTGCGGCGAACCGTGTCCAGAAAAGAAGAATCTTTCCCGCGAATAACGCGAAAGGGTCGCGAATGAAAAGATTTGGTGCCTATCCCAGTACTTAAAAGACCCCTCCCCTCGGCTGAGAGCCCCTCCCCTAGCCCCTCCACGGGATACCGGGGAGGGGGATTTATTCGTACCATTTGCGCTATTCGCGGGTAAAACAAGGACCAGCGGGGTGCGTCTGCCCTCTTTCAAACCTGCAGGGAGCTTACGCAACCCCGCTTGCCAACAAAAAGGCGGCGGATGCACCGTTGGGCGTTAAGGAATCAGTAAGATGAGCCCCGCGATGACGCCGACTTCCACCGTGGCCGCGGCGATGTCTAGCGGCAAATGATTCCAACGGCGTGGCACGCAACTTCCTGGGCGATACTGTCCCAAGGTGTAGATGCAATCATGCGGCCGGTCGACGGCCAGTTTGTAGGGCAAGGCGGGAATGGTCAGGAAAAACCTTCCCGCGGAAATGAGTGGTTGAAAAAAATAACTCGGCGTGTAGCCGTAACGCTCGGCGTTGGTTTCTTCAAAGTAGAGTGGCTGATGACATAGGCAACTTGCCGCCCAATGGAAGTCGAATTGTGCCCAACCATATTCGAGGCGGATATCGTTCACGGTGCCCATGTTCTCGGCACAAGCAATCGCGACATTTTCGGGCAAATCGCCGTCGGGTAGCGCGATGCTGATACTTAATGACGACAACGGCCGCGAGACATAACAGGGGACGGGTTCCACGGTTTCGCCGCTTTCGGCGATGGCATCACCAGCGAAGATTTCTTCGTTGAGTTGTGGATCGTCCGTGAGTGTTG
The DNA here is from genome assembly GCA_034439695.1 of Bythopirellula sp. Lineage (GTDB taxonomy): Bacteria > Planctomycetota > Planctomycetia > Pirellulales > Lacipirellulaceae > Bythopirellula. Next base: position 9,235 of record JAWXAV010000124.1, read on the forward strand.
GTTGCGGAATTGTTTCCGTGTCATTCGCTGGAGCTGATTGCACCGGCGCGAGCGCCTGTGTTTGTGTCACGGGATTCGCGGCCGCGGTGGGCTTCGCGGGTGCCGAAACGGCGATGCCGCGAGGAGTCCCCGTTTCGTTGGAAAGCCGTGGCTGCAGCCGGCTGGGGGGCCCAACGAAACGGACAGGGGACTCTTCGAGAGAGGCCGACGGGCTGGCAGTGGCGAGCGATGTCATTCCGAAGGCCAGCAACAAAAGAATTGCCGCTAGTGACTGCGCCAATTTTGCGTGGGCCAGATGACATCGTCGTGATTTTGCCAGGCGAACGGAGCAGCGCGGGTGGTGGGTTGCGAAGAACATGAGTGCATCCCGTCGCGTCGGCCTGTGGGGGGTTGCAGCGACACCGTGTCGTTGCTGAAGTAAGTTTTCGACGCGGCATAATCGGTTTCTCTAGAAGAACCGGCTTGCCCCTTACGACCGCTACCAACCGTAAATTCGGCAAAGTTTACCCAGTTTGGTAGCCGGAGTGTCCCGTTGGGAGAGTCGGGACGAATTCGCTCCGCTCGCTGGTCGGGCTCGTGAGGAGCCGGCTCGCTGCTAAATATTTGACAAAATTGCCAGTTTCTCGGGATAATGAATTCATCGTACCGCCGGAACAGCGTCTGTAAGATGACAGCCGCCAAACGTCACAGCTCCCGCCAGCGTCGCCCGCGCCCTGACGGAGCCGCATCTCTTTCACGGATTGCCGAATCGCCATGGGATTGTTTGCGCTGTTGGCCCGCTTTGTGCCCCACTTCTCCCGCCGAAAGGACCGACCGCAATTCGCGGCCGCTCCACTAGCGCCACATCGGTTGGAACGTCGCCGCGTGTTCGATGGTGCGGCTGCTGGCGTAGTGCTGGAAGCGATTCCTGACGTCCAGCCGTATGTGCAAACCAGCGAGAGCTTGCTCGTATCGGATGAAGCCGTGGACCAAGCCCAACCAGCCGCCGCGATAGCCGGCTTGCCACAAACGACGATTCGGCTGCGCAGCGCTGAGATTTTTGAGGATCAATCCGTACTGGCCGTGATTGATATCGTCGACAGTCCCCCGATGGCCCACCAGATCACCATCGACTGGGGTGATGGTTCGCCTTTGCAAGTGATCAATGTTGGTCCGACGGTTAAGCAGACGCTCGCTGTTCACAAGTTTCTCGACGACAATCCCTCGGGAACTTCTAGTGATACTTATACCGTCACAGCCACAGTAACCAATACTCTTGGTGGTTCAGCTACCTCCTCGACAACGATCTTGGTGAAAAATATCGCCCCCAAGATCGATAGTTTTTTGATTAACTCGTCGACGATTAATGAAAATGATTCGGTGACCCTCACCGGCACTTACAGCGATCCGGGCACGCTCGACACGCATGAACTCGATATCGATTGGGACGGCGATAATCTGTTTGACCAAACAATCTCGGTGAGCGGCGGTACGTTTTCGGTGACACGGCAAATTTTGGATGACGATCCCACGGGAACACCGAGCGATACATTCAACGTGAAAATTCGTTTGCGGGACGACGATGGCGGCGTGGATACCAACTCAACGATGTTCACGGTCAGTAACTTGAATCCGGAGTTTCTGAGCGTGACGGTGACTTCGCCTATCAACGAAAATGGCGTTGCCACGCTCACCGGCACTTACAAAGACACCGGCACGCTGGACACGCACGAGCTTGACATCGACTGGGATGGCGACGGCAATTTTGATGAAACGGTGATTGTTTCGGGCGGCAGTTTTTCCGTGAATCGGCAATTTCTCGATGATCCTGCTGGACTTAACGACAACATCACGATCAATGTCCGTTTACGTGATGACGACGGTGGGGTAGCGACCGCGGCCACCACGGTCACCGTCGAGAATGTGAATCCAATCGTTGTCCTTAACCCACTACTGGCGATTGATGAAAATGGCACGGCGGTTCTCTCGGGAACCTATTCCGATGCTGGCACGCTGGACACACACGAACTCGACATCGACTGGGACGGCGACAATCTGTTCGATCAAACAATCGTCGTCACTGGTGGAGCATTCACGGTCACGCGCCAATTCTTGGACGATAATCCCACCGGCACTTCGAGTGATACCTTCAATGTGAATGTACGGCTGCGTGATGATGACGGTGGCGCGGGGACCGATTCCCAGCCGCTTACGGTGAGCAATCTCAATCCTACCTTGACGCTCGATCCTCTCGTGCCGATTCTCGAAAACGGTACGGCAGTCCTCAAGGGTACATATGCCGACGAGGGATCGCTTGACACCCATGAGATTGATATCGACTGGGACGGCGACGGCAGTTTTGATGAAACGATCACAGTGACTGGTGGTGCATTCACCGTTAGCAGACAGTTTCTAGATGATGATCCCACCGGCACGCCGAGTGACACCTTTGATGTAACCGTTAGGCTGCGCGATGATGACACCGGTGAGCACACGGCTAAGCAGCCGCTCACAGTAAACAATGTCAATCCGGTGTTGGTGCTCAATCCTATTGCCACGATCAACGAAAATGATTCGGCGACGGTTACGGGAACCTACACCGATGTTGGAACTCAGGACACCCATGAGATCGATATTGACTGGGATGGTGATGGAAACTTTGATCAGACAGCTACTGTTTCTGGTGGGACTTTTATGGTCACGAGGCAGTTTCTGGACGACAATCCTAGCGGAACTTCAAGTGATACTTTCGACGTGACCGTGCGACTGCGTGACGACGACGGTGGTGATCATACTGTTAAGCAGCCGCTCACCATTAATAATCTCAATCCGATGTTAGTGCTCGATCCCCTCGCTGACATCGACGAAAACGGCACCGCGATTCTCACCGGAACTTTCAGCGACGTGGGCACTCAAGATACGCACGAGCTCGAAATCGACTGGGACGGCGACAACGTCTTCGATCAAACCGTGACCGTTACCGGCGGGGCATTTTCCGTTTCACGTCAATTCCTCGATGACAATCCCACCGGCACGCCGAGTGACACATTCAACGTGAATGTTCGTTTGCGGGACGATGATGGTGGATTGGCCACGGCTTCTCAACCACTAACCATCAAGAATGTTGATCCGATAGTCGTGCTCGATCCTCTTACTGATATCAACGAGAACGGCACGGCGGTCCTCTCGGGAACGTATACCGATGCTGGCACGCTCGATACCCACGAACTCGACATCGACTGGGACGGCGACAATCTGTTCGATCAAACGATCGTTGTCACTGGGGGAGCATTCACTGTTACTCGCCAATTCTTGGACGATAATCCGACCGGCACTTCCAGCGACACCTTCAATGTGAATGTGCGGCTGCGAGATGATGACGGTGGTATGGGGACCGACTCCCAGCCGCTGACGGTGAACAACGTCAATCCGAGTGTGGTACTTGTGCCGCCGGCACCTATCGAGGAAAACGATTTCGCCACGCTGCAGGGCACAATCAGCGACGTGGGAACACTCGATACATTTACCTTGACGATCAATTGGGGCGACCCGTTTAGTCCTAACGATACGCAAACATTCAATCTGGGAACGACGTTGCTCACCGAAGACGTCGATGGAATCAATTGGGATCCGATGACTCGGACGTTTTCGTTGGATCATCAGTATCTCGACGACAATCCTTCGATGGATCCGGTGAATACTTATGTGATCGCCGCAAAGGTTGTCGATGACGATGGCGGCGTCGGCACCGCAAATACAACGATCACAGTGAAAAATGTGAATCTGGTCCTTGATCTGGCGGACAATCAAACGGTGAATGAAGGGTCTGAACTTGATCTTACCAATGGCGAGCTTGGTTCCTTCACCGATAGCGGCACTCAAGACACGCACACCGCCACGGTCGATTGGGGGGATGGGAGCGGAATTCAGTCCGTGTTGGTGACAGAGACCAGTGGCTCTGGCGAGCTCAGTGCCAAGCATATCTATGCCGACAACGGCGAGTACACCGTGCGAGTGACCGTGATCGATGACGATGGCGGTCCGGTTTCAGGCACTTTCAAAGTTAACGTACAAAACGTCGATCCCACGTTGACCGGCGTAAAGTCGCCCTTCATGGTTGTGGAAGGTGAAGAGTTTAGCCTTGATGATTTAGGCGTTGGGCTCGCTGACCCTGGGTTTGACAATCCCAGCAATCCTCTGGGAGCCTCCCAGGAAACTTTCGTCGCGATGACGGTTGATTGGGGCGATGGTTCCGCACCCACGGCATTGAATGTTGATACGCGCACCAATGGCGGTGAGAACATTCCCACGACCGGCACCTTGGCTCACGCGGATCACGCCTATGCGGATGACGGTTTGTATACAGTCTCGATTGTGATCCGCGACGATGACGGTGGTTTCGTCACGCGGACGTTGACCATCATGGTCGAGAATGTCGACCCCGACTTGACGCTCACGACACGATTTCTCCAAATTAACGAAGGGGATACGCTCAACCTGTTTGACCTGGGAACATTCACAGACCCTGGCTTCAATAACTCGAATAACCCCAGCGGCGCTTCGACGGAAAGTTTCCACTACTCGGTTGATTGGGGGGACGGTACGCTCACTGAAAACAATCAATCGCCAGCGAGCGTCATTGACGGTCAGCAAGGCATTACCACTAAGGGGACACTCGCCGATAGTCATAAATACGTGGACAACGACGATGACAATCTTTATACGATTACCGTGACACTGTTCGATGACGACGGCGGTTCAGATACCCACCAGATTCAAGTGCGGGTGCTGAACGTTAATCCCTCCTTTATCGACGTGGACCCCATGGGGCCCAACGTGATTGTCGCCACGGATGTCAACAACAAGGGCCAGACGGTTCTCACGATTAAGTTTACTGACCCTGGAAATGAAGCAGCGTTTCTCCCGAATGGCCTGGACCCGTTCCAAGTGCTGATCGATTGGGGCGACCAACTGAGCGAGCCGATTCTGGATGCTCGCTTTGTTGTCGAAGATCGGTTGAACGGGATACCCGTGGGGACGCTTACTTACGTTCACCAATACAGTGGACCGCCAGACCCCCTGAATCCGTCGGCCGATATCACCATCCGTGTGAAGATTCGCGACGACGATTTCTACACGGTGACCGCTTTGGGGGCGATTGGCCAAAGCGTTGTCGCCACCGTGGATATCTCAAACCCCGGCATTGGTGCCGAGCCGTTCCGCATCGACACCACCCTGCAAGTGCCGCAGCTTGATTTCCCACTCCGTGTGGAGGCTGCGCTGCTTGTCGATAGTGTGAACACGAATTTGGCATTGCAACAGAATGTCGAATTGCGGGCCACGTCGGGGGATACTCAAACCGCGGCAGATCGGTTTATCGAACTGCGCGTGATCGATGCCGAGGGGAACGAGGGTCCGGGATATCGGTTGCGAACTGACGTGTTGCAGGATCTCCCCGGTTTGTTCCGCAAACTTCCTGACAATCACTATGCGGTCTATGTGGTCAATATGGAGACCAACACGCGGCGGCTGGTGATCGAAGTTTACGTCCGAAATGGCAAACTGATCGACCCCGGCGACGATTCAGAAGGTACCCGCGACCGACCACCGACCGACGAGCAGACAAGCCAGCCTGCCGCTGAGCAGGGAGCGGAAGCAGCAGGTGCCAGAGTGAAGGCGGACCAAGCTGCCGCTGTGCTGCCAGCATTTGATTTCCGGCGAAGAGAGCAGGAATTTGGCTCGCAACGCGGTTTTTCCCGTTGGTCGGGCCTCGCCGTGGGTTTGGCGGCCAGTGCCGCCTCGCAGAGTTGGGTCCACCGGGTCGATCAGGCGTTGGCTCAAGCCACGAGCCAGCAATGGCGTAAGCTGCAAGGGCATAACCCTCCCAAGCCAAAAAACCAGTAATTTTCTGCAGGCCCGGCCCGCTCCAAATACAATCAAGGGATAGTGTTGCGGTCATGTCCGCCGCGCGGTCCTGGGATTGTGTTGGCAAAGAACTCCACGGGTGGTGAAACCGCCACTCGTTAGCGAGTTCTTGCCCTTGGCCCTTTGTTGAGTCGCAATGCGAACTTGCCCTGCCTGTCATACCGAACCCGATCAAAAAGCGCTTGCCGCTGGACGCTGCAGTAAGTGCGGCGCGGCTTTGCGTCGCGTGCCGCAGCGCAACTTGCACGATCACTCGCAACAATCGGCCAAGCCGCCGGAAGCCGTTGATCTTGAAACCATCGGCAAGATGAAGTCGATCGACATCGACGTCACGGGTGAGAGTCTTACCGGCCACACCAACGTCAATCCCGACACGATCCAAACGATCGAAGCATCTTCTCTGCTGAGTGGTGGAGCAGGCGATTTTTCTGTACATGAAGAGCCAGTTCCAGAACATCTTAACTGGCCCAAGCCTAAGACAACACCGCTGACCGCGGAGCAAACCGTTGAGTTTGTGACTTCGGTCGAAGAGGCGATTCTCGCCGAAAGCATGGTGACCGCGCATTGGAAGGAAAATGTCGTGGGTGGGGAAACGAACCCCAACGCGACGATCAGGCAGGATAAGACCGTGAGCGATGCGATCGTGACGCGGTCATCGGTGGTCGTGAAGTCTCGCCAATTCCGCGCGCCGAACGACGCCAAGCAGCCAATCAATTCGCCACTCGACGCGCCCGATTACGAGTTGCTCGATGTGATCGGTGAAGGCGGCATGGGTGTGGTTTATTCCGCCCGACAGTCGGCCATTGCGCGGACCGTCGCCGTGAAAATGCTCAAGAAGAACGACGCGCAAACCCCTGAACAGCGCGAGAAGTTCATTTCCGAAGCGGTCGTCACCGGCGAGCTCGACCACCCCAACATCGTGCCGATTTACGATCTCGGTACGAACGACGCGGGGGCCCTCTTCTATTCGATGAAAAGGGTGAAGGGCACGCCTTGGGATGACGTGCTCAAAAAGAAATCGCTCGACGAAAACCTGAGCATCTTGATTCGCGTGGCGGATGCGGTTGCTTTTGCTCATGCCAACGGCGTGATTCATCGTGATCTCAAGCCTGAAAATATCATGCTGGGCGATTACGGCGAAGTGTTGGTGATGGACTGGGGCCTCGCCCGAATCAGTGCGGCGTTTCCGAACGCGTCGTCGGTGAGCCAATCCGACGTGATGGGAGGCACGCCCGCCTACATGGCCCCCGAAATGGCCACGGGGCCGATTGAGCTGATTACGCCAGCGAGCGACATTTATCTGCTAGGGGCGATCCTTTACGAAATCATCACGGGTCGCCCGCCGCACTCGGGTAAGACGGTGATGGCTTGTTTGTTGGCGGCGGCCAAGAATCAGATTCCCCCCGTCGAACATGCGAACGAATTGTACGACATTGCCTTGAAGGCGATGTCCACCAAAATTCCCCAACGCTATCAGACAGTTCACGAATTCCAGGACGCGCTCCGCGATTATCAATCGCATTCGGAAAGCATCCTGCTTACCGACAGTGCCGAGAAGAATCTCAACACGGCCGAATCGTCGGGCGATTACGAATTGTATTCCCGCGCGCTCTATGGGTTTGAAGAAGCCCTCGCGATGTGGGACGGCAATCTGAGGGCAACACGCTTGTTGTCGGCAGCGCGGTTGGCCTATGCTGGTGCCGCACTGAAGCGAGACGATTTTGATTTGGGACTCTCGCTGCTGGATGCCAATAATGACCAGCATCGCGCATTGCTCGAACAATTGCAGGCCGGGCAGGGTGAACGCAATTCCCGTGTGCGCCGCTTGGCCATGCTCAAGCGTTTGGTGGCTGCGTTGCTGTTAGCCGTGGCGGGGATCGTGTCGGTGGCGCTGGTCGTTGTGCGGGCGGAACGCGATGAAGCCGTTACCCAGCGGATTCGCGCCGAAGATGCCGAAGACGTGGCCCAGAAAAACTACGAGGAAGCGGAAGCCGCTCGTAAGGTGGCTGAGACTGAACGTCTGCGTGCTGAATCAGAAGAAGCCAAGGCGTTGGAGGCTGAGCAAGTTGCCGTGGCCGCCAAGGAAGCCGAGGAATACGAAGCCTATGTGGCGCGGATCGGCCTAGCCAACGCCAAGATCGAGGAAAGTGCTTTTGATCGGGCGGATCAACTGCTCGCGCAATGCGACCCCGAGCACAAGAACTGGGAATGGGGCCGACTCTCGTATCTATGCAACCTGAGCGAAAAGAGCTGGCCGGTGGACGGTTCGGTCGAAGCGGTCGCGTTCTCGCCAGATGGTCAACTTTTCGCGAGTGGCGATCTCGACAACAAAGCACGAATTTGGAATCGTGAAACCGGTGACGTTTTGCATACATTGGGCAGCGGCGGGTATGTGCATGCCGTTGCGTTTGATCCCGCGGGGGAACGCTTGGCCCTCGGCAGTGCTGACGGCTTGATTCGCATTTACAAGGTGAGTGATGGGACAGAACTCGCCACGCTTGAGGGACATGGGGATGCGGTGCTGAGCGTGGAGTTTTCGTCCGATGGCTCGCGGCTCCTTTCCTCGGGTTACGACAACACGGCCCGCATTTGGGATTTGACGACAGGCGAAGAAAAACAGCAACTCAAGCGGCACAACTGGTGGGTCTGGTCCGCCGAGTTCTCGCCGGATGGTGAGCGCATCGTCACCGCCAGCCAGGATGGTAAAGCCATCGTCTGGCAACTTGGTGAGGACCGTGAGTACGAATACTTGACCGAGTTCTCGCAGCATCGCGGTCCTGTTTACGAAGCCCGCTTCTCGCCGGACGGTTCGCAAGTCGCCACGGCGGGTTATGACCGCCGAGTGCTGTTGTGGAATCCCGACGAGGTCCATCCCGTCGATGTCGCTCGGCGGATCGATGGCCAACCCGATCTGCCCGCGCCGTTCGTGGAACTGGGCGTGCATACTGGTCCCGCGCGGTGTTTGACGTTCGCGCCGGATGGCAAAACGCTTGCCTCTGGTGGGCAGGATAATGTGATCCGCATCTGGAATTTGGCAACTGGCAAGCAGACAGAGGAATTGCGCGGTCATGCCAGCCATGTCCGCGATTGCGCATTCTCGAACGATGGTGAGTGGCTGCTCTCGGGAGGTCGCGATCAGCGGATCAAACTTTGGCAACCTGCTCAGTATGCTGAAATGGTCGTTCTGAACGATGCCGCGAATCCCGATGCGGTGCTTGCCGCGCATTTCTCGCGCGATGGCAAACAGGTTGTCACGGCGAGCCGCGATCGAACGGCGAGTTTGTGGGACGTTGCGAATCATGATTTGGTACGACGTTTCTCCGAAGGCCATGAATTTCTCGCTTCAACCGCGGTGTTCTTTGCCGATGGTTCGCGGCTGGCCACGGGGGCCGGCGACGGCACCGTGCGGATTTGGGACGTGGCCACGGGCACTCAACTTCTTGAAATCACAGGGACTGGCTACACGGCGGCGCTGGCTGTGTCGGCTGATGGGCAGTGGTTGGTTTCGGGTAGTGCCGGCAATGACGCTCAATTGTGGAACACGAACTCGGGAGAGCGGATCGCCGTGCTCGAGGGTCACGAAGGGCCCATTACCGCGGCACGGTTTTCCGCGAACGGCGAGTGGCTCGCCACCGGCGATGATCGCGGGCGTGGTTGTTTGTGGCAGCGTGATCCACAGAGTCAAGTTTGGTCTCAGGTTCATTGGCTTGATGGTCATAGCCGCACGATCACGGGCCTCGCGTTTGCGGATGGTGATCGCGTATTGGTTTCCTCCAGTGGTGACAACACCTGCGGGCAATGGGACGTGGCCACCGGCGCTGAGCTTCGTGATCGTGTGCTTAAGCATCCTGATTGGGTCGCTGAGATGGATGTCTCCGACGACGGCACGCAGGTGATCACCAGTTGCGACGACGGCAAGCTCCGCTTGTGGTCACTGGCTGATGCCGAGTTGCTCGCTACGATGGAGCCTACCGACAAGCAAGTGGTTTACACATCGGTCGATCTCGCGCCCGATGGGCGTACGGCGCTTGCGACATGTTCCGCGACTGGCGAAGTTTTCTTGTGGGATGTTGTCGCCAATCGCAGTGCTAATCCCGAGGGGGCTTGGCTCAACTTCTCCGAACAGGGGGGATCGGTGTTTGGGGCTCGGTTCGCACCGAGTGGGGACCAAGTGCTCACCATCGGCGGCAACGATGCGCGATTGTGGGACGTTGGCTCCAAAGATCAGCTTATTCGTTTCAGCCCGCATGGTGCCGTGGCCGACGTTGACTTGGCGCCGGACGGCAAATGGCTCGTGACTGGGAGTTGGGATCAATCGGCCAAGATCTGGGATGCCGCGACGGGTGAAGCGGTGCGCAAACTCGATGGTGTCCACACGGGTTACATCAATAGCGTGCAGTTCTCACCCAGCGGCGAACAGGTTCTCACCGCCAGCGACGATGGCACGGCTCGACTGTGGGATGCAGCGACTGGCAAGCCGGTCGAGCCCGCGTTGGTTGGTCACGAAGGCCGCGTGCGGCAAGCACGTTTCGACACTGACGGCTCGCGGGTGGTCACTAGTTCCAACGACAAAACCGCGCGCATCTGGGATGCGAAGACGGGTGCCGAACAGCAAATTCTCCGCGGCCATGAGTGGGCCGTGCTGTGCGGTGAGTTCTCGCATGATGGCACGCGTGTCATCACCGGCGGCGAGGATAACATTGCCATCATTTGGGATGTTGCGACCGGTGAGGTCGTGTTGAAACTCGCCGGTCACACCGACAGTGTGACAGCGGTAGCACTCTCACCCGATGGCACGCGGGCCCTTACCGGCAGCCAGGACAACACCGTTAAGCTGTGGGACGCGCTGACGGGGAAAGAAATCCTCACCCTCACGGGCCACAAGGAAGAAGTGACTTCGGTGGGCTTCTCGCCCGATGGCATGGATGTGCTCTCAAGCGGTCGCGATGGTCAGACGATTCTGTGGCCGTCACGCAATTGGAAATAACTCCGCATTTGGGAACTCCGGGAGCTACGCAACCCGCCTCGCCGTGGCCATTTTGTCCGCTGGGGGGGATCTCCACTTCTTTGGCAAAACTCAGTCTTATTGTCCCGCCCCATGAGTGCCTGTTGTCGGCAAACGTAGTGCGAACCGACGTTCGCAGGGGACGAAATAGGTCGAATTCTGTCCCCCGCGAAAGGCTCCGTGGTCCAAATATCAAATTGTCAAAGAACAAGGCCAGCGATAATACTGATGCAGGTATGCATGTGCCATGCACTATTATCGAGATCGACGAGGAGAATGCGAGGATTATTTTTGGCCGGGGTGAACGAAGACTCACAACTGCACAAAAATGTCGACGGTCGCTAGCCAACTGCCGGCGACCGTCGCTCTGTTGAGTTAAGAGTTTCTGTCTACTTGGGACGATTGGCCACAGTGGTATCGTCGTCGTTGAGGTCGCCGTGGTAGGCATCGATCCGGTTCCATGCATCGCGCGTGGCTGGCATCGCTTGATCCCAGTCGAGCCGTGACTCACCTCGGTGCGATTGCCACTCGTCGCGAAGATCACCCTCGACATCATTCCAGTTACCTGACTCGTGACGGGAACGTGATTCCCACCCATAACGGTAAGCGGGGGCAATCTCAGCATCAAAATCGGCATTGGGATCATAATAATCCCTGTTGCGGTACTCATCTCTCCAATAGGCTTCTTCGGCGGTCGGATCGATTTGCTCGGCAACAGCCTTACCTGCGTAACCACCCGCGACTCCGCCAATCACTGCGCCAATTGCCGCCCCGATGGGACCACCTGCTAGTCCGGCTGCCGCTCCGGCCGCTGCGCCTCCAGCGGCTGCACCGAGGCCGGTACCTACGGGATGCGAGCCGGGTGCGCCGGTAATCGCATCAGGATTCGCATCGCGATCGGTTCTTTTGTCCATGTTTCTTTGATCTTGCCTTGCCATGAGATTGGCTCCTTTGAGAAGAATATGAGTTTGCCTGAATCGCGAGGTTATTCGCAAACAATTTAGTGGCAAATTATGTGCCGAGGGATACGCCTGGGAGAATTTCCCGAACTGAAAGGTTTCCCGAAATTGAAAGTTTCCCGACCAAGATGGTCGGGCTATATAGGGTCAGCGCTGGGTGGAAATTTTTCGCAAGGGGCGGCCGGCGTTGGTGATGGCGAGTTGGTTGTCGTCGATCGCTAACTGGCCGTTCACCAAGAGATAGCGTACGCCGGTGGATGGTTCGAAAGGAGACTCGAACGTCGCGTGGTCCAGGAAGGTTTGCGGGTCGAAGACCACGATGTCGGCGTACTGGCCGACGCGCAAGTAGCCGCGGTCGGTGAGGCCGAGAACGTCGGCGGCGAGGCCGGTGGCGCTGCGGAGGGCTTGTTCGAGCGGGATCACTTTTTCTTGGAGGGCGTAGCGGCCGATCTTGCGGGGGAAGGTGCCGAAGCTGCGGGGATGGGGACGGGTGCCGTCGTCGACTTTCACGCCGCCGTCCGAGGCAGTTGCCACCCAGGGAAGCGTCATCACGTAGCGCACGTCGGCTTCGTCCATGCTGAAACTCACGCCCGCTTCATCGCCGGAGCGGATGATGTCGAGGGCGACTTCGACTTCCGCGCGATTCTCGTCGGCTGCGATTTCGCTGATGAGTTTGCCGACCCAGGTGGGATGCTTGGGGCAGCGGGCGACCATGATTCGCCCCCGAGCGTCGAGCGACTTTTCGATAATGGGCCGCAAGCGGCCGACTTCGGCTGGGCTATCAAGTCGCTTAATGAGGGCGGAATCACCTCCTTCGCGTTCTTCGTCGGGGAGTAGCATCGCGGTGATCGCCGTGCTGCTGGCATCGTAGGGATATTGGTCGGCCGTCACGCGCAGCCCTTCCGCGCGGGCATGCTCCAAGAGCGCGGCCGCCGCGCGCACTTTGCCCCAGTTGGGTTTGTTGCTCGCCTTGAAATGGGAAACATGAACGGGCAGATTCCCACGACGACCGATTTCGAGGGCTTCTTCCACGGATTCAAGCAGCGTGTCGCCTTCGTTGCGGATGTGGCTGGCATAGAAACCGTCGTGCTCGCCAACCACTTTGGCAATCGCGGCGATTTCGTCGGTCGTGGCATAGGCACTGGGGACATACTGCAAGCCGGTGGTCATGCCCCAGGCCCCGTCGAGCATGGCTTGGCGGGCGAGTGCGAGCATCTGCTCCAGTTCCTTCTCGGTCGGCGCGCGACGGGTCTCGCCGATGATCTTGGCACGTAAGCTGCCCTGTGGAAGCAATTGGGCGATGTTGATGCCCGGCGGTTGTTTTTCAAGCTGGGCGTAGTAGTCGCCGACATCGAGTGCTCCGCCGCCGCAATTGCCGGTGACGAGCATGGTGCAACCTTGCGTGAGGTAGCAAGTGGCTGAACGAGTTTCCGGGGCCAAGATGGGGCGTGTCGATTCTGTTTTGCCGGTCTCTTTGTTTTCGACTTCGATATCGGAATCGCTGTGGTTGTGCAAATCAATAAAGCCGGGTGCCACGATCAATCCTTGGCAGGGAATTGTCCGACCAATTTTTCCGGCCGTAAACTTGCCAATCGCGACAATCTTGTCGTCGCGGATGGCGAGATCGCCGATGAGGCCGGGATTGCCACTGCCGTCATGGAGGGTGCCACCCGTGAGCAGCACGTCCGCATCGACGCGCAGTTCCTCGGCGGCTTGAGTTGGTTGATTGGCGGCGAGTCCTAAGAGGATGGAGAAAACAATGCAGACAAACCTGTCGTAGCTTGCCACGGGTGGACTCACAAGGGATGGCGCGGGTTGATGAAGTGAATCATCATACGCCAGTGTGTCCCGACCTGGAAGGTCGGGCTATATATGTTGGATTAGAACTTGCGGCGGAGTTCCATTCTTGCGCCGGTGATGTCGTTGGCGTTTTCGAGGAAGCCATACATCGCGTCGGCGCGGAAGATGAGCGTGTGGCTGAGCGGTTTCTGGAAACGAGCCCCGATGGCGTATTGATCGCCCGGAGCGATGCGGCTGTCGGGGCCATCCATCGTTTGCAGCGCGGCGGCTTCGAGGATCAATTGCTGCTCGAAGGCGTTACCCAGTAGGTCGATGCCGAGGGCAGCACCGTAGGTGTTGTTGCCCGAGTCTTCGAGCGTGGGATAGCCGGTGAGGAGATCACTCTCGAAGTTGATACCGGTATTCTTGAGCGGACCTTGCAAGCGGGCGGCGGATTGGGGGTGGCCAAACCCGGCGAAGAGATTCACATAGGGAATCACGTTGTACGGATTGCGGGTGAGAAAGCTGTTTTCCATCAGCAGGAGCAAGCCATCGGCCGTGCGGTCGTCTTCAGGGCCGTCTTGACCGGTGTTGACGATCATACGGACCGAGTTCGAGAGCAGATTGAGATAGCGGCGGGTGTAGCTCGCTCCGATGTTGTGGTAGCTGCGGCCTTGGTTCTCGGTGTCGTCGAGGAACGCATAACCGGCTTCGATGTAGCCTCCCTTGCTTTCAATGAACGTGGTAAAGCCAACGATGTTCGCCGCGCGGTTGTCGCCCTCAAAGGCGATGTTGCTGGTGACTTCGTCGAGGCCGATGAAAAACGTGGTGTCGTAATTCGACCAATCGAGCCAGGGATTGTTACGCGCGGGGATCGTCGCGGCAATGCCGAGGAAAGCGTCTTCAACCCAAATGCCGTTTTGGAACACGAGCGGTATCAAGCCCGCAGCGAAGGGAAGATTGAACGAGGCTTCCTGGTTGTACCAACCGCCGAGGATGTAACCGAGATCTCCTTCAAAGAAGAGAGTGTCGGTCCGTGCATCCCAAGCGTCCCAAGCGTCGTTGAAAGAGACCTTGCCGTCGTTGTAGACAAGCCCCGTGAAATCGTTTTGGTCGTCGAGGTTGCCCATGAACATGTGGATGCGTTCGGTGGCTGTGAACCAGTAGTCAAAATCCAAATTCAACCGATTGCCCCAGACGGTTTGCTCGTTGCCGATGTTTTGGTTGTAGGCGATGGCCGAGCGGAAATCACCGTAAACATAGAACTTCTTCATCGTGAGATTGGTGAGGCCCAAACCCGTTCCGGAGCGGGGCAGGGGACCAGCGTCGTAAAACGGCAGGCCCCATTCGATGGCGGGACGTTGCACGGGGCTGTTGTATTTGCCACCGTAGACGCCGAGTTCGCCTTCGGCATCCCAGCAGAAATGGCCATAGTAGGGTTCGGGCGAGAAGTCGCCACCACGATAAGCGGTGGGAGCACTGCAGGGATCGTGAATGTGCGTGCCGACGTTGAGGGTTGCCCCTTTGAGTTCGGCGGGACCGGGCAGACACTCCCATGGCGGGGCATGGGCGGAAACGACGGCCGGAGGGATCGGTGAGGTGAGACCGTAGCGCGTGGGGCCACGCATGTAGCCGGGATTCGCGGGAGGCGGGACAAACAGCGGCGTTTGTTCGCAATTCGGTGTGCAGTTCAACAGCGGTGGCCCGATAACCGGCCGCGTGACGACGGGGTAACCGACAAACGGGCTGCCGATCAACGGTGATTCAAGGGGCGGTCGGGTCCAGCGGGGCAAGATCGACGAGCGGTGTCCGTAGATGCTACCGACTACAGGCGGCAAAGGCCGACACTCGGACGAGGGGATTTGTGGGACCGATGCCGTTGTTGGCCTTTGTGGAGTAGGCGTGACGGGAGGAAGTGGTTCAGGCACTTTGGCTTTCGTGTCTGTTGGTTGCATGGCCGTAGAGATTGGGGCGTAGTAAAACTGTGCGGTCGCCGTGGCACAATTTAGGGCAGCACCAATCGCTACCATGCCGAGAAGACGGCAGGCTCGGGGAAATCGCGAGTTGGTTTGGGCGTGCGGCATAGTTGGTGTTTAGCGGATCACAAACTCAAATGACGATTCGTGGAAATCGAGCGTCCACTCTTGCATGGTCCGCATCATCTCGGGTGTCGATTCGCAGAACCGCATAAAGTACATGGGCTCGGTGCGCATCCTCATACGGAACGTGAGACGGTAGCAGCCGGGTTCGCGGAGCAACTCGGCGGGAATCTTGTAGGGCGCGCGGCGGGAACCGAGCGGCGCGAGCGAGCGACCTTCCATGCGGATAAACGGCGGATGATTAAGCACCGAGATTGGTTGCGCGCCGGGGCGCAAATATGGCAGTTGATCGAAGTCGACATTCACCGGCAAAAAGAATTCGCGGTCGGTGCCTTTCGCTCCAGTGATGAGGAACATGGTTTGCAAATTGAACAACTGGCAATCGAAGGGCGCGCGTTTGTTGCGAACGTCTTCCGAGTGAATGTCTGCCAGATCACCCCAGCGGTCCAAGTAGCCCGATTCCCACAAGCGTTGGCCGCGCGGGCCGATTAGCACGACGTTCGCCCACAATTGCGGCTGGGCACCAAGGGAGCCGCTCGGCATGTTATGGCCTTCATTTGTGTTGGAGACAACATAGTGGAATTTAATGTCGTGTCCCAGTGTGAGTGGCGTGTCGAAGAACGGCCCGTCGATGTGCGACCCGTTTTCCATCACCGCGCGGCGGCTCAGTTTTTTGGCGTCCAAACGCTTGAGGTTGTCGTCGATGATCTCGCGGGCATCGTAGCGGTCGTCGGCTTCCTGCCAAACCGGCGGGAAGGCGATACGAATTTGCCCCGCTTCAACGAGGTCTTCAAATTCGTCGGTGCCCCAACCCGCGCGGAAATCAAACAGCAGCCAGTCTTGTGTGGTCCAACGGAGGGCGTCCTTGTTGTGCGGGAAGATGCCGGGGTGAGCGATGGAATAACCGGGGCCATAGAAAATGTGATTGGCGTGTTTGCGGCGTTCGTTTACGGATTTCTCGTTAACGAGCGCGGCGGAGCCGACTTCGTAGCCGCTTGGCACGCCGGGGATGCGACCCATGTGGCAATCTTGGCAGGAGATGCCTTTTTTGCACGCAGGCGAGGCACGGTATTGTTCCCAGACGACTTCAAGCTTGATGCCCGGCTGCACGGCGACTTGATGGCAGGAGACGCAGAACTCAGGTTTCGAGAGTTGATCGAAATAGCACCCGGCGACGTGCATGTCTTGGCCGGGGCCTTGTTCGTTGGGAGAGGTTTTGACTTTGAATTCCTGCCTGCGGGCAATTGTTTCCGCGATGCCACTGCCGCCGATGGAACCATAGACGGGGGCAAAAATGTCGCCCGGCTCAATGCGGCGTTCGCCGTTGGTTTTGCCGAAGCGTTCGTTCACGCGATGGCAGGCGACGCAGGTGACCCCTTCGCGGACCACTTGAGGGACGTCCCAAATTGGTGCCGCGCGGGAGATGCCCAAGCTCGTGCCGACAGGCGAGTGGCAGCGATAGCAAAAGTAACCGACGGTGCCTTGCGAGAGGTCGTAGATTTTCTGCTCGAACTTGTGGAACATTGGCGAGATCGAGGCGTAGGCGTGGCTGGAGATGCTCCATTCCTCGAAGAGTTTTTCATGGCACTTGGCACAGGCGAATGCCGAGGGGTAGAGCGAGTCGGCGACGAACTCGCAGTAGGTGCGCTGATCTTGCGGACCGGTTGCGGCGTTGGGACTGGGCTTCACGCTGTGCGGGGCCAATTCGCTGGGCACTGGCGCGGGAGTAAATGGGCTCGCGGGAACTGGTAAGGGTTCTTGACCCGTGGGAGGCAGTTGAACTGGCTGAGTGGGTTCCACTTCTGGAGTGGGGGTGATGGTGTCTGCGGTTTTGGTAGGCTCTTCAACGGCGGGGAGTGGATTGGGTGGTTCGGGATCTGTGGAGGGAAGTTCGGTGGGCTGTTCGGAGTCGCTCGTATAAGACTCTGCTTCGCCGCTTTCTTCGCCGCCCGCTGCTGGGTCTTCAGAAATTAGGGGCTCGCCTGGGGCATCTTTTTCCCAGAGGAGGTCGGGGACGCCGTCGAGCAGGTCGTTGGGATCGTTGTCGGCGCTCGGTTGTGAGACCACGCCTTGCTGCGCGCTCTTGCTGAAGGCGAGAGGAACGATTTCACTGCCGAGGGCCTGTGGGCCTTCGCTCGCCAAAACCATCCAGCCAGGGCATCCCGCTTGGGCGAGGGCTTGTTCGATTTGCTCGATGCGCTCGTGGGATGCGTCGTTGCTGGCGAGTTGAATGTTTGAGTGATGAGTATCAGGCTTGACCGGCTGTGCGCGACTGTGCCATACGCCGACGAGCGCGCTGAGGCCCATGACCGCCGCGGCAGCCAGCCAGATGCTTTCCCACCAGTTCTCTGAATTTCGCTTCATGCAGCGACTACTTCCGCCGTTTGGTGTCAAAGGAGTGGATGAGCGCCGACTGCTAGCACCCGCGGCGCGGGCACTCGACCAGTCAAGTTGATCGAACCGTTAGGAGCGGCAATTTGAGAACTTTGAGCACAACCGTTACAGCTTCACATACAGGATTCACGCGAACGGTGGCTGATATCAAGCGAAACAGCTTCATGAATTGCAGGATTCCCCTGTTTTTGTGCGCCTTTTCGGGAATTGGTAACGCCGGAATGGCAGGATAGAATACATGTTCTTGTCCTCACTACTTGCCTTTGGATCGCGGGATGCCACGCAACTGGCAGCACTTCCTGATTTGCTTCGCGCTGATAGCAGCGTTAAGCGGTGGAGGCTGCGCGGTGCGGGCTGATGAGGCCATCGACTTCAATCGCGACATACGACCGATCTTGTCGGAGAATTGTTTTCGTTGTCATGGCCCCGACTCGGCGACCCGGGAAGCCGACTTGCGATTAGATCAAGAAGCAGCGGCGCTGGCTGACCGTGGCGGCTATGCGGCAATCTTGCCGGGCGATCCCGAGGCGAGTGAGTTCTTGCGTCGGATTCTTTCGACCGACGAAGCGGAGCAGATGCCGCCCCCTGAGGCGGATAAAGACCTCACGCAAAAGCAGATTGAATTGCTCACGCGCTGGATCGAGGAGGGAGCTAAGTGGTCGGCGGCGTGGTCGTATGTTCCGCCGCGCCGTCATGAGCTTCCCACGATTAAGAATCCCACCCCGGCGGGTCATTGGATCGACAACTTCGTGCTCGCGCGGCTGGACAAAGCAGGACTCACGCTCAATAAGCCGGCTGACTCCGTGACGCTCGTGCGGCGGGTGTCATTTGATCTGACGGGTTTGCCACCCACGCCGGCGATGGTTGAGGACTTTGAGGCTGATCCAAGTGACGCGGCTTATGAGAAGTTGGTCGATGAGTTGCTCGCGTCACCGCATTTTGGCGAGCGGCTGGCGATGATGTGGCTCGATCTGGTGCGGTTCGCGGACACGGTGGGTTACCATGGCGATCAGACGCACAACATTTGGCCTTACAGGGATTATGTGATTCACGCCTTCAATGCGAATATGCCGTTCGATCAGTTTACGCGAGAGCAGCTCGCAGGTGACTTGTTGCCAGAAGCCAACGAAGATCAACTCATCGCCTCAGGTTACAACCGGTTGTTGCAAACGTCGCATGAGGGGGGCGTGCAGCTCAAGGAATATCGGGCGATCTATTTAGCTGATCGGGTACGGAATGTTTCGCAGGTGTGGCTGGGGGGCACGGTTGGTTGCGCCCAGTGCCACGATCATAAGTATGATCCGTACACGGCCCGCGATTTTTATTCGCTGGGGGCGTTCTTCGCGGATATCGAAGAGGAATATCACCTGTCGGCCGGTGACGCGCTCAATGGTAACACTCTGCCCACGAAGCGCCCCCCCGAGATAGAAGTGTTGAGCACATATCAACGCCTTAAACTGGCGGAGCTCGATCAACAAATCGAAAGCCTAAGTGAGCAAAACCCAACGCTTGCGGTTTTACAAAAAGAGCGCGACGACATTGCCAAGCAAAAAACATTCACGATGATTTCGCACGGCATCGCGCCTCGTGAGGTGAGAGTTCAGGCCCGAGGTGATTGGCAGGATGAAAGTGGAGAGATTGTGCAGGCAGCGATCCCGCAATTTCTGGGTCAAGTGAAAAAGGTTGATTCACGAGCATCGCGACTCGATTTGGCGAATTGGCTGACCGACTCGGAAGCTGGCATTGGTGGGCTCACGGCGCGAGTGATGGTCAATCGTTACTGGGCCATGTTGTTCGGCGAAGGTTTGGCCCGCGTGCTTGATGATTTCGGCGGGCAGGGGGAGTCACCCTCGCATCCGGAATTGCTCGACAATCTGGCGGTCGAATATCTGGAGACCGTTTGGGACACCAAGCACATTCTCAAGTTGATCGTGATGAGCCAAACCTATCGCCAAAGCTCGTTGGCGACTTCCGAACTCAGGCAGCGTGATCCGCTCAACGTGTTGCTGGCACGGCAAAACAACTTTCGCCTGCCGGCGGAATCGGTCCGCGACACGTTGCTGGCGGTGAGCGGGTTGTTGGACCCGTCCATCGGCGGGCGGAGCGTGCGGCCCTATCAGCCGCCGAAATATTTTCGCTTTTTGAATTTTCCGAAACGCGAATACGAACAGGATGCCGGCAGCGAACAATGGCGGCGGGGCATTTACATGCACTGGCAACGCACTTTTTTGCATCCGATGCTCAAGGCACTCGATGCTTCGACCCGTGAGGAGTGTACCGCCCGGCGGCCACGTTCCAACACGGCGCTGGCCGCGCTGACTCTCTTGAATGATCCCAACAGTGTCGAAGCCGCCCGCAGTTTAGCGGCGAAGGTTCTCACGGACAATGTTCAAGCGACTGATGACGAGCGGATTGCATTCGCCTTTCGACAGGCAGTTTCGCGAGTTCCTGACTCAGCCGAGAAAGAAATACTAAAAGAACTGCTTGTTGCGAGTCGAGACTCGTTTGAAAAACAATCGACTGCTGGTGGCGAATTTCTCGGGATTGGCATGTCGCCCGTTGGCAGTAAATTGCCTCGCAGTGAACTTGCCGCTTGGACGAGCGTTTGCCGCGCGATTTTGAATATGAGTGAAACGACGACACGGAACTGAATATATTTAGCCGCTGAGCTTGCTCCACGTTGGAATGAGCATTGAAAAGAACCCGCCGCAAGCGGCGGGGCTAAATAAAGAAATCATTTCGTATAAATCATGAATCCATCACAATTTGCCGCGTTTCAGCATCAACTTAATCGGCGGACGTTTTTGTCTCGGGCCGGTCTGGGTCTCGGTGCGACCGCGCTGTCGACGCTTCTCGATCATGATCTCACCAGTCGAGCGGCAGCGACTGATCTTTCAATTCCTGGCTTGCCACACCTGCCGCCGAAAGTGAAGCGGGTCATCTTTTTGTACATGTCGGGCGGGCCGTCGCATTTGGAAACTTTTGATTACAAGCCCAAGCTCGCCGAGCTTGACGGCAAACCGATGCCGGAGTCATTCACTGCGGGGCAACCGATCGCGCAGCTTCAAGGACAAATCCTCAAGGCGCAAGGGCCACTCACCAAGTTTGGCCGCTACGGCAAGAGCGGACAAACGATCAGCGACTTTTTGCCGTTTCATCGACAGATTGCGGACGACATTTGCGTGATCAAGTCGATGGTCACCGAGCAGATCAATCATGATCCGGCGCACACCTTCATGAATACTGGGACGGCGATCAGCGGCAGGCCCTCCATGGGATCGTGGATTAATTACGGCTTAGGTTCGGATAATCAATCGCTGCCTGGTTTCGTGGTGATGACGAGCGAAGGAGGCCGCGACCCGCAGCCGATTGCTCCGCGGATGTGGGGTTCCGGTTTTCTTCCGAGTCAGTTTCAAGGCGTGCCATTTAATTCCAGCGGCGAGCCGGTGTATTACATCAAGAGTCCCGAGGGCGTACCGGACCAATTGCAGCGGCAAGTGGTCGAGAGCGTGCGCGCTCTTGATCGTCACCGCCATGAGCAAACGCATGATCCCGAATTGCTCGCGCGGTTGGCGGCCTACGAAACGGCGTTTCGCATGCAATCTTCCGTGCCAGAATTGCTCGACTTGGCCGACGAGCCACAGCATATCTGGGATATGTATGGTGCCAAGCCTGGGGATGGTTCTTACGCGTCGAACTGCTTGATTGCGCGGCGGTTGGCGGAGCGGGGGGTGCGGTTTATTCAGCTTTATCATCGTGACTGGGACCATCACGGCGATTTGGTAGAGCATATGCACACCTGCTGCCGCTGCACCGATCAAGCCAGCGCCGCGCTCATTATGGACCTCAAGCAGCGTGGCATGTTGGAAGAAACGCTTGTTGTTTGGGGTGGCGAGTTTGGCCGTACGCCGATGTTCCAGGGCAAGGGTGGTCCGGGCCGCGATCACCACATCAAGGGTTTCACGATGTGGGTCGCCGGGGGCAACATTCGACCTGGCATGACTTATGGGTCAACCGATGAACTGGGTTACCATGCGGTGGAGAAACCGGTGCATGTCCGCGACCTGCATGCGACGATGTTGCACCTATTGGGCATCGATCACAAACGGTTTACGTACAAATTCCAAGGGCTTGATATGAAACTCACGGGGGTGGAAGAAGCCCGCGTGTTACACGACATCTTAGCTTAGGCGACTTTTTTTGAGGGATTGGCAACCATGAATCGGCAATTGTTTTTTTGCATCGCTTTGCTCCTACAAACTTCAGCCCAGGCAGCGGTGGATTTTCAAAAGGAAATTCTGCCGATCTTCGAGGCGAATTGCGTGAAATGCCATAATGCCGAGAAGGCGATGGGGAAGTTGAAGCTCAATTCCGCGGAAGGCATTCAAGAAAAGTGGACCGATGACGATCACTTGCTCGTCAAAGGTGATCCCGAGAAGAGCGAGCTTTACGAGCGGCTTGTTTTGCCTGCCGACAATAAAAAGCGGATGCCCAAGGGTGGCGACCCGCTCGACAAAGCGTCCATCGATTTAATCGCGGCGTGGATCAAAGAAGGAGCAGTGTTGACGGTCGCGTCGACAGCCCCTGCAACGGAAGCTGTCGAGCCTACGGCAGTGCCCGCAGCCGAAACTCCTTCAACGCCAGCGGTGCCCGAGTTGGAACCGTTGCCGCTGCCCGAAGTTCCCGCTGCTCCGCAAGAAGCTGTTGATCGCTTGATCGCCGCCGGCGGGAAGGTGATGAATTTGTACTCGGGCAGTAATCTGCTGGAAGTGACGTTCGTGCTCGCGCCGCAGCCACCCACGGACGACACGTTGAAATTGCTCGTGGACGTTGCTCCGCAAGTGGTCATGCTCAATCTTAAGAAAGCCACGGCGACCGACGAGGGTTGGAGCGTGCTCGCTGAGTTGCCGAATCTCAGGGTCTTGAATGTTCAAGACTCGTCATTCTCCGACGAAGCAGCCAAAAATCTGGCGGGCCTCGAACGATTGGAATCGTTAAATCTGTATGGGACGTCAGTGACCGACGCGGCACTAGAGCCGTTAGGCGGGCTCAAGCGTTTGCGAAAGCTCTATCTCTGGAAAACGCATGTAACATACGACGGCGTGGTTGCGCTTGAAAAAGGGATGCCGGGCCTGGAATGGAATCTTGGTTGGGACCATCCGGAGGTCGCCCGCCAGCGATTGGTGACCCAGCAGACCGAGTTTAAGGAGTTATTGAATAAAGCCGCAGCGGATGCTGAGCGGTTGAAAGCCGACCTGAAAGTCGCTGAAGAAACCCACGTCGCGGCCGAGAAGCGGCTCAAGGAAGTGGAAGAATCACTGTCAAAACTGACTAGCGAGAAGTCCGCCGAGCCAGGAAAAACCGAAGCAAAGTCGGAATGAGATGATTTGTCACCACCAGTGGCGTTTCGCCTTAAGTCTTTTGATGATAGATGCTTATGGTTGATTGGTAGGTAAGCATTGCGTACTTGCCACGACGATTCGCACTAGGATTTTAGCCATTTTCTAGCTATTTTAGAGCACTTCCCTCGGCAACTTGCTAGCAAGGTGAGTTTACCGGCTGTGGGAAATGAAGAACCGCCCGGAACGTGATTTGCTTTGTGCGGTTTATTCCGACGATGAATAGCTTGAGCGGATTGATTTAAGGATTTGCGATAAATAACGGCGGTTAGCTCCCTCCTGGCGCTTGGCCATTCAGTGGTATCTTAACGAGCTAGACGCGATTCAAGAGGATACCCGCGAAGGACAGGAATTGATGAAACGTTCGTTATTTATTCTCTTTCTCACGTTTCTCATCACGCCTTTCGTATTCTACGGCGCGTTTCGTGCCGTCACGGGAAGCAAGAACGACGTCGCTGACTGGCTGCCCGCGAGCTATGAAGAGACCAAGACGCTTGGCTGGTTTCGCGAGCACTTTGTCGCCGACCAGTTCATCATCATTAGCTGGGAAGGCTGCGAGCTTGGTGACAAGGATCAAGTCGCGGTAAAAGACGACCCTCGCATCAACAAACTGGCTGATGCCCTGCGTAAGCAAACTCTCAAGCCAGCTGATGGCTCGCCCGAGTTTAATTGCTTTAAGCAAATCACGACGGCCCGAGGTGTCCTGAACGAACTAACGGCTCCCCCCACGGAATTAAAGTACGCCGAAGCGGTCAAGCGACTCCAGGGATCACTCATTGGTCCCGATGGCAAGCAAACGTGCTTGATCGCGACTTTGTCGGACAAAGCGAACAAACAATTGCGTTTTATCGTGGGTCGGCCCATTGAGCGTAAACTAACGCTGAAAAAGAAGATCATCACACCGCTGTTTCTCGCGCTGGCCGAGGCAGGGATCACCAAGGAAGAGGTTCGTCTGGGGGGCCCTCCCATCGACAACGTGGCCATTGATGAAGAAGGAGAGAAGACGCTCTTGCAGTTGGCACTTCTCTCGGGGGGATTCGGCCTGGGTTTGACTTGGTGGTCGCTACGCAGCATTCGCATGACATTTGTCGTCTTCGGCTGCGGGGTGCTGTGTGCCGTCATGTCGCTGGCGACCGTTTGGCTGGCGGGTTCGTCGATGGACGCGATTCTGATGTCGATGCCAGCGCTGATCTATGTGCTGGCCGTCTCGGGAGCGATCCATGTGCTCAACTACTACCGCGAAGCCATCATGGACCATGGCTTTGAAGGAGCCGTGCAGCGCGCGCGCGTCCACGCCTTCAAGCCTGCGTTCCTTTGTTCGATCACCACGGGCATCGGCCTAGCGTCGCTGGGATTGAGCGATATTATCCCCATCGGCAAGTTCGGCATTTTTTCGGCGATTAGCATGTTCTCGATGTTAATCGTTTTGTTCGTCGTGCTGCCGGCAATTTTGGAGTTGTGGCCGTGGTATCCCAAGGAGCTCTTTGCAGATAAGGCCAAGCTGGCCGAGGCCAAGAAGCAAAAGAAAGTTGCTCCCACAAATCAGAAAGTGACTTGGCGCAACTGGGCCTTGGCCACGCAGCGTCACCATCTGGTTGTAATGTTTGGTTGTTTTGCCGTCATTGGAGTTCTTTGCTTGGGCTTGCCGCGCGTGACGACAACAATCGATCTCCTCAAGCTGTTCAGTAACGACGCACGAATCTTGCAAGACTATCGTTGGTTTGAAGAAAGCTTGGGTCGCTTGGTGCCCATGGAGTTGGTGGTACGCTTTCCCACTTCCGCCAGGCAGGAAGAATTACCCCCTGGTTCACAACCCGGCCAGAAGCTGAAGACGTTGTCGTTTTTGGAGCGGCTGGAGACGGTCGGTCGCTTGCAGGCTGCCATCCAAAAGCGCCTTGGTTCCGAGGGTGAGGACTTGGTGGGAGCCACCATGTCGGCGGTGACGTTTGCCCCTGATCTTGGTAGCGGTGCCAACGGATTTTTGAACAACACGATTCGCTACGTGGTCAGTGAAGAAATGGCGGAGCATCGGGCGCAGCTTGAGCGTTCCGGCTATCTCGCCATGGATAAAAAGACCAACGAAGAGCTTTGGCGGATCAGCGTGCGCGTGGCCGCGTTTCATGATTTCGACCACGGCGAGTTGGTGGGCCATTTGAAAGCCGCGATTGATCCCGTCTTGGCGACTCAGCAGGCAAGTCTCGTCGCCGTTAAATCGCTCGTCGCGCAATCGGGCGAGTTACCGGCGGGAAGCCGTGTGCTGATTTGGTCGAATGAAGCGCAACGACAACAAGCTGCCGATTTAGCGGGTACTTTGCAGAAGAAACGGATCAAGGTCGAACGTTTGGAAAAACCGTTTGAAATGGTGACCGCCAAACAGGCCGAGATTCTCAAAAAGTATGACGGCGTGATCGTTTCCGATGACGTGGATACGACCGCGCAGATTCAATTGACTCGCGCCGGAGTCAATGTGCTTGGCCATCTCCGTTCGACTTACAACATGGCTGCCGATCGCAATTCCGTGGGTGATGTTGTTTTCACCGGCGTCGTGCCGATCGTGTACAAAGCTCAGCAGGCACTGCTTGATAGTTTGGTGCAGAGCACTTGGTGGTCGTTTGCCACGATCACGCCCTTGATTATGTTCATCTGTCGAGGAGTTTTTGCTGGTGCAGTGGCCATGCTTCCCAACGTGTTACCAATTTTGGTCGTTTTCGGCGGGATGGGTTGGCTCGGTATTCCCGTGGACATTGGCTCGATGATGGCGGCCAGCATTGCGCTGGGTGTCGCGGTGGACGACACGATTCACTACCTCACGTGGTTCCGGGAGGATTTGGAAGTATTACGAGATCGCGATCAGGCGGTGATCTCAGCTTATACCCGTTGCGCGACACCAACTCTGCAGGCCGCGCTGGTCAATGGTTTGGGTTTATCGGTGTTCGCGGTGAGCAGTTTTACTCCGACCGCGCGCTTCGGCTGGCTGATGCTCACAATCTTGGTGGCTGGCGTAGTGGCTGAACTCGTGATGCTTCCTTCCCTGTTGTTTAGCCCGCTGGGTCGTGCTTTCGTCGAGCCCGACAAACGAAAACGCTGGATTCCCAGACTGCACTGGGGTTCGCGTGCCAAGACCGCTGCTCCCCCGTTGGCTGGGCAAACCGTCGAATCGTGATAATTTGCGGCCGTTACCTGCCATTTCCAACCAGTAGCCACAGCGCGGTTCGCGTGGTAATGTACTGCGATGGCCGGAAATGGTGTTGATACTTCGTCGAACGGTTCAAATTCCGACCCGCTCATTACCGAATCTCAATTGGGGCTCGCGGCTTCGACGCACCTTTCGGCTTATTCGCGGCAACCTTTGCCACACGTACCCGACCATCAATCGTTCTGGCTGTGGGTGATGTGTCTGACGGGTGTCGATTACTTTAGCACGATGGGCTATCAGCCCTCGATTGCCTTTGAAGCCACCGGCCGCTTGGCTCCGTTGGCGACCTTATTGCTGGTGGCGATCACATTGGGTTGTGCCTTGCCCGTTTATCGCTACGTGGCCGGCAAGTCACCGCATGGACAAGGTTCGATCGCGATGCTCGAACACTTGGCCAGTGGTTGGTGGAGTAAGATCATTGTGCTCGTGCTGCTGGGTTTCGCCGCCACCGATTTTGTGATCACGAAAACCCTCTCCGCCGCCGATGCCGCGGAGCACATGGTGCATAATCCTTTTTGGCAAGAACTGCCGAGTTTTTTCCAAAGTCAAATGGTTTTGACGCTTGGCCTACTGGTGCTGCTTGGCGGGATGTTCATGCGCGGTTTTCGCGAGGTGATTGGCATCGCCGTGGTGCTGGTGGCTTTGTACTTGTTCCTGAATGTAATCGTGATCGGCAGCGGGTTGTTTTATTTGCTCACGCATAGCGAGTTGCTTACCGATTGGTGGGGGCATGTGCAAGCCGGGGAGTGGGAAATCAAGAATCCCCCCTTTGCTGGCGTGGGCTGGCTACCTGTGCTGGCTACCTGCTTCATTTTATTTCCCAAACTTGCATTGGGACTTTCCGGTTTTGAAACAGGCGTGGCCGTGATGCCGCTGGTGAAAGGCAATCCCGGCGATGATCCGCACGCACCTTCCGGCCGAATTCATCACACGCGGCATTTATTGCTGACGGCAGCCGTGATCATGTCGGTCATGCTGTTGGGATCGTCATTCGTGGTTTGCACATTGATCGCTCCCGAAGCGCTACAAACCGGCGGTGAGGCGGCCAATCGTGCTCTGGCGTATGTGGCCCATGGGGAATCGCGATTCCCCAT
>JAWXAV010000125.1:0-8550 GCA_034439695.1 Bythopirellula sp.
GGCGGCGGCATCGTGCTCGATAATTATTTGGTCGAAGGCGCGCACAGTTGCGGCGCGGAATGTGGGTTCATCATTATCGATTCGCATCCTGAAGCTCGGCTGGATTCACAGAAACTCACGGGGACGCTGGAAGGTTATTGCGGTTCGTACGGCGTTGTCGGCCGCGCGCGAGAGGCTTTGGCAGCGGGTCGTGATAGCAGCTTGGCCGCAGTGCTGCGATCCGATGGCGAGATCACGCCGTTGGCGATTGCCGACGCTGCGGAAGCTGCCGACCCATTAGCCCTTGAAGTCGTCATGGATACGGCCAAATATTTGGCGATTGGGATCGTGAGCTTGATCCATATTGTCGATCCCGATAGCGTGGTGCTTGGCGGGGCCATGAATTTTGGCGGTGCCGGCCACCCGCTCGGGGAGAAGTTTCTCCAGCGCATCCGCGATGAAGTCCGCCCGCGCATTCTCTCCGCTCTGCGCGAATCGCTGCGGATTGAATTCGCGCGACTCGGCGGTGATGCCGGCTTTGTCGGTGCCGCAGGACTGGCAAGGCTGGAACACCGACAGAAGAATTCACTGTAAATTCCTGCGACACGTCGTGTCGCGGCTAAGACCGCTCACCCCTGACCTCCGACCCCTGACCCCTTCCCGCATGACCGCACCTCAATATATTCGTAATTTCTCGATTGTCGCTCACATCGACCACGGCAAGAGCACGCTCGCCGATCGGCTGATGGAAATCACCGGCACGGTGAACTCGCGCGACATGAAAGAGCAACTGCTCGACGACATGGCCCTGGAACGGCAACGCGGCATCACGATCAAAGCCCACGCCGTGACGATGCACTACACCTACCAGGGTCACAAGTACGAATTGAACCTGATCGACACGCCGGGACACGTCGATTTTCAGTATGAAGTCTCGCGGTCGCTTGCGTGTTGCGAAGGGGCCGTGCTGCTCGTGGATGCGTTCCAGGGAGTAGAGGCCCAAACGGTTGCCAACGCCTACGCGGCGATGGAGCATGACCTCACCATCGTGCCGGTGATGAACAAGGTGGACCTCACCCACGCGCGACCCGACGAGGTTAAAGCGGAGATGGAACACACCCTCGCCGTGAATGCCGACGAGATTCTGGGTTGCAGCGCGAAAACAGGCATGGGTTGCAAAGAGATTCTCGACGCCGTGATCGAGCGTGTCCCCGCGCCCACGGGCAATCCGAAGGGCCCCTTGCAAGCGATGATTTTTGACGCGGTCTACGATGAGTATCGTGGCGCGATCACCTACATCCGCGTGATGAACGGTACGATCACCAAGGGCCAGAAGATCAAGTTCCTCCAGCAAGGGACGGTCCACGAAGTGCTTGAGTTGGGTCATTTTGTCCCGCATCGCAAGTTATCGACCAAACTCGCGGCGGGCCAAGTGGGCTATCTCATCTGCAATATCAAGACGCTCGACAAGGTGCATGTCGGCGATACGGTGAGCACACCCGACGGCGAAGCAGATTTGAAACTTCCCGGCTATGAAGAGCCGAAACGGATGGTCTTCTGCGGGCTGTATCCCTCTGACGGCCAGGATTTCAAGCAGCTCCGCGAAGCGCTCGACAAGCTGGTCATTAACGATCCCAGCTTTGAGTTTGCCCCCGAAACAAGCGACGCCTTGGGCTTCGGTTTTCGCTGTGGTTTCTTGGGTCTCTTGCACATGGAGATTATCCAGCAGCGGCTCGAACAAGAGGCCGACATCGATCTCGTGCAAACGGCTCCCAACGTCACCTATGAAATCGTCAAAACGAATGGCGAAGTGATTGAAGTTCACACGCCGCAGGATGTGCCCGACCTCGGGGACATCGAAGAATTTCGGCAGCCGATTGTCCGGGTGAGTTTCGTGCTCCCCACCGAGTACATCGGCGGCATCATGAAGCTCTGTAGCGACCGTCGCGGGACATACGTGCGCACCGAATATCTGTCCCCCACGCGGGCCATGTTGGTGTACGACGTGGCGCTCGCCGACGTGATCTACGACATGCACGACAAGCTCAAGAGCACGACTCGTGGCTACGGCACGATGGATTACGAGCTCTTGGGTTACGAACCCGGTGAGCTTGTGCGGATGGATATCTTGGTGAAGAACGAGCGTATCGACGCGCTCTCGATTGTCTGCGACAAGCGCGATGCCGATTCGCGTGGCCGGGCGGTGATCAAAAAGCTCAAGCAGGAAATTCCGCGACATATGTTTGAAGTCGCCCTGCAAGCCGCCATCGGCACGCGGATCATCGCTCGCGAAACCATCTCCGCCATGAAGAAAAACGTGACGGCGAAATGCTACGGCGGCGACATCACCCGCAAACGTAAGCTCTGGGAAAAGCAAAAAGAAGGCAAGAAGCGGATGAAGTCCATCGGCTCGGTCGACATACCCCAAAAAGCCTTCTTGGCGGTGTTGGAAACGGGCGAGGAAGAAGGCAAGAAGAAGTAGAAGTGGTTTTCCGTTTCAAAGCGAGTATAATAATTCCTAAGTGTTCATCTGTAATGGGAACCGTGCATGGGGCGATTTAGCATGAAACTGGAACTCGCAAACTTTGCCGATATCGTTCGCATTGAAAGTGGCGATATATCTGCCGACATGCTACGTCGTTTTGAGTGCGAAGGCGTGGTCGATACCGGGGCAGCTCATTTGGTCATTCCTGGTGCTGCCATGGAAGCGCTGGGCTTGGAAGAAGTCTGGCAGGCTAAAGTACGCTATGCCGACGGGCACACCGCGAGCCGACCCGTGGTGAAAAAAGTCTGGCTCAGGCTGTGCGACCGTGACGACGTTTTTTCGGCCGTCGTGGAACCCAATCGGGATACTGCTCTCATCGGCGCGATTGTACTTGAAGCTTTGGACCTTGTCGTCGATTGCGTCACGCAGAAACTTCATCCGCGCGATCCCCACCAGATGCTTACCGAAATGGAGTAATTTGTGCGACGTATTACCATGCACTTTACGGATGAGACAAGGCAGATTCGCGATTCTTAGGAACCCGCTGGCGGTTCGTCCGCCGAGGGCTTTGTCGAAGCCGTCCAATGCCGCATTAAGACATAGATTACACAAATCGCGCTTAAACTATAGGCCGTTCCCGCGGTCCAAATGAGCAACTGCGACCGGCCGGCTAGATCGAGTTGACGAATTGTCAGAGACGCGGAAATGATGAAAAAGGTCAAAAAGATCGTGCTAAAGCCTACGACGAATGCGCGATCGACTTCTCGATAGCGTTCCCCTTGGCTTTCCAGCCAATGTTCCCAACCGTCCAAGGCACCAATTCTCGGCTCAACCACTTCCCGCAAGTAACGACCCGCGCGGCTGATATTGCTCTCCTCGGCAATGAAAGAAAGCATCAGGGCCAGCAACAGAAATGGAATCGCAGCGTTGGCAAATGCCTCGGGATACGCGGCGGCCAAATAGCCCGCGGCGAGCACGAGGAACATCCCCGTGATTAAGAGCCAGAAAACGCGCGATTTCGACTCGCTAATTTCGGCACGTAAGGCAATGTACTGTTGCTTGGAAAAGTCGTCGGGACTCATGAGAATACCTCCGCCTGACTGAAAAGAAGCACCGGTGGCACAAAAAGAAAAGCAGCCCGTGGCGAAGGATGTCTCACCTCGCCGAGAACTATATTAGTCCGCCGCCAGCGCTTGCACAACCACTTTGGCCAAGTTCCATGGCTTGCCAGTCAGATCGTGGGAGTGCGAACTCACGGAGTTCGTACTCCCACGCAGGCTCGTTGACGGTTAATTTGAAGCTTGCAGATCTCGACTCACTGACCGCAAGCACAACTGCCGTCCATGCTCGGGCCCATCATCGCGCTGCCGCCGTAGCCAACCGACATCGGCATGCCCGTGCAGCAAGGATCACAAGGCTGGGGGCAGCACACGGGTTGGCAAACCGGTGCGCATTGTTGCATTTGGCCAACCA
Source organism: Bythopirellula sp. (assembly GCA_034439695.1). Classification (GTDB taxonomy): domain Bacteria; phylum Planctomycetota; class Planctomycetia; order Pirellulales; family Lacipirellulaceae; genus Bythopirellula. The sequence continues at coordinate 3,938 of JAWXAV010000125.1, forward strand.
TCGGAGCTGCCATTGTGGAGCCGCCGAACAACCGATTGCGGCAGGCACCACAGCCCGTGGCATTGAGGATCAAAACAGTCATTGCGACAAACAACAAAGTCTTTTTCATCACCTGCATTGTCCCCACAAAGGGGACGCTCCGTTCACGTGGTTTGCCTGGTGGCAATGGCAAGTCCGGCGCGAACGAGGATTCACGCCGAGCGAATTAAGATTTCTCCACACAACCATTGCCCCCGGTGTGGCGTTTGGCAATCATCGCGTTGCATTTTTGCCTCATTTTCTCAGTTTCGAGTTCGTAACGTAGTGATCGTACCGGAACTGTCGCTCAAGCCGTTCTGTCAGAAGCGTACAAGCCGATTATGCCGCGCAAGAGCGCAGTTGCCTGTCATAACGAAACGCGCATGAATGCCGCTTAGGCATGACGGCGGAAAGAAGTCAAACCGAAAAGCGCGAGGCCAACCAGCGCGGCAGTGCAGGGTTCAGGAATCGTGGCGTCGGCCGAGCGATTGACTCCTGCGTAGTTCATGATCGAGCCAATCGCGAATGTTTGGCCTGCTGCATCGCCGTCGTAAGCCACGATGGGCATACCGTCACACATTGTGAAGAAGTTGTGAACGAAATTGATAGGCACGCTGTTGAGAGCCATCCAGCTAAGATAGTCTGGATCCAATTTTACAACCTGGATTTCACCATTCTCCGAAATAATAAAGTTTTGTGGGGGCCACAGAAGAGAACAAACACCAGCTTCGCAAATCGTTGGAGGATTTAATACAACATCGATGACCGACGGATCATCAACGTCGGGAATGTTGTAGGTTGGCAGCTCCGATACGGGTGGCACTTCTACCACTGGGTCGCCAACGATGGGTCCGCCGATAACTGGATCAACCACGACTGGATCAACCTCAGGAGCAGCCGGTGATTGAGGAAACACAGGTGGCGCGTACATTTCCTCCCTAAGCCTAGCCCAACTCTCGCCAAGATCGATTTCCACCGGCGCAGTTCCCAGGCAATCACCCAAGCAGGCTCCGCGAGACAACATGCCACTCGAAACGTCGCCCACGGAGCCGTCCACCAACGGATCTTCGCCCTGGATGTCGAGCGCGAGGTCTGTAAAACCTGGCCCTAACAAGCTGTATTCGATCTCGGCAAAAATTTGTGGACCCGTGCCCGCCAACCCTGGAGTGAGCAGCGAAGAAGCAAACATTTCGGCAACAGCGTCGTCACCAATCCCCCGTGCAGTGGCAACGACCCACCGTCCGTCAGCGTTCAGAATTTGTGCATCTGAAAATTTGATGACGCCAGGATTGCTGCTTGTCAACTTCAGGCCAATTCCACCATTTTCAAAAGCATGATTCTCCGTGCCGCCGTTGTAGATAACGCGCAACTTGCCGGTATCGCCAAATTCCAGTGCTGGTTCAACAACCTCGAGCGAGAACATTCCTGAGATGGTAGGTTTTCCTGGACTTGGCTCTTCAAAAACGGGCTCTTCAAAAACAGGTTGATTGACGGCAGGCTCGTTAATGATAGGTTGGTTGGTAACAAGTGGGTTGGTGACTGGATTGACTGGCTGCGGTTGCGGTGTAACGGGTGGCAGAGGTTGATACTGAACTGGAGCCGTATACATTTCCGCCTTCAGGCGCGCCCAACTTTCACCGAGATTGATTTCGACGGGCGAACTGCCTGGCAGACATTCTCCCAGACATGCTCCGCGCGAAAAAACACTGTTAGAAACGTCTCCGAAGGCACCATGCACGACGGGATCTTCACCCCCGACGTCCAGGAGCACATCGGTGGCACCGGAACCCGAGACAATGTACTTGATCTCGGCAAAAATCCTGGAACCCGTGCCGGCCAGTCCAGGACTAAACAGCGAGGCGGCGAATAATCGTCCGATGCTGTCGTCCGTGATTCGATCGGTGGTTGCAATATCCCAACGACTATCGTTGAGAATCTGTGCATCAAGGAATTTGATGACTCCGGAGTTGCTGCTGGTTAACTTGAGATCAAGTCCCCCTTGCTCGAAAGAGTAGTTTTCCAGGGCCCCGTCGTAGATCACGCGTAGCGTGCCAATATCACCCACTTGAAGGGTCGGCTCGACGACTTCCAGGGAAAACAGGGCCGCCCTTGTGATTGCCATCGAACACAAGCCAATCGTCGCCCAGACGAGCGCCTGGAGGGTTATCAGCCAGCAACATTTCATGATGAGTTCTCGGAATGCGATTTAGGGAGAATGCCGGGAAAAATCCCGCATGAGTTTAGAAAGGCTGATTCGCGCAAAGGCTGTCACGCGACAAATGTCGTTATCTCTAAGTAGTTCCGAAAAAGTCCTCTTCTAACGCTTAACTAACCAAAATTGCCGCCGTATTCGCCATATAATAGCCTCGGGAACTCGTACTCTTGAATTGTGAACTACTTGACCAAATATCTGTATTCAACGTTATACATGATTCTGGGCACATTGGTGCTGGCGCTGGTACTTCGGACGTGGCTGGTGATGGGCCTCGTCGAACCGGTATTGGTTGCGGGAAGTTCGATGGTCCCAACTCTCAAAGGGCCTTCCTGCTCGATCACTTGCGAGCACTGCGGACAAACATTCGAGATCGGCACCGAGTTTCAAACCAATCGGATTGAATGCCTCGCTTGCGGTTTCGCGGAAAATTCGGCGGAAGGCTTACCCGTCGAGCGCGGCGATCGCTTGGTCGTGGATCGCACGGCGTTTCAATTCCGCCAGCCCCAGCGCTGGGAGCCGGTTGTATTTCATTCACCCGCTGATAGCCAACTCACAGTCAAGCGGATCGCTGGCTTGCCAGGGGAAAAAGTGGAACTCCGTGACGGCGACATTTGGATCAATGGCCAACTGGCGACGAAGAGTCTGGCGGAAATGCGTGTGCTAGGGCAACTCGTTCACCAGGAAACAGATGTCGCGCCTCGCTGGCATGGCAAGAGTTGGCATCGCAATGACGGTGTCTGGCAAATCGCCACAAGTGACGACGAGTGGCACTGGCTGGGCTATCGACATCCGCGCGGCGAACCGATCACTGACGACACAGCGTACAATGCTGGTCTGACGCGGCGCGTGTTTCCAGTACGTGATTTATCTTTGTCGACAAGCGTTCATGTCCGAGGGCAGGGGGAACTGGCGTTGCGCTTCGACAATGGTAGCGAACAGTTTTCTTTGGAGGATAAGTTAAATAGCGATGTTTTTCTAGAGCTTTTTGCCTTCGATCGCCGCTGCCAAGTATTTCTAGACGGCAAGCTGGTTGCTTGGAACAAATTGGCCTCCATCACCAAAATTGTTGGAACTCCCACGCCATTTGCTATTGGAGCCAAGAATCTCGATGTCGCACTGAGTGACTTGCGATTGTATCGCGACATTTATCACGTCTCGCAGCATGAAGAGCTTGGCATGGCCGAACCCATGACACCGATTACCCTCGGCGCGAACGAAATATACGTATTAGGTGACAATGTGCCAGTTTCGCTCGATAGCCGTCATTGGGGCCCCGTTCCGCTGCGATTGATCGTGGGCCGACCGCTGGGCGTCCGCTAGCACCCTGAAAGGCCCGAGATTTAAGTTTCCCGTGCGACGGAATTTTGGCTATATTGCCGGTCCGCTAGCGAAGTGCTGGTAAAGGCATTTAAGTAGAGCTTTAGAGTCGCTAAGCCGCGAGCGGCTTGATTAACTATGGCAAAGAAAAAGTCCCCTCAATATCGACGCCCTGAACCCACCCCGGCGGTGACCGTTGAACCGCGACCGGCCGGCAGTGGTTCGATCGCTTTCCGTGAGACAATTGAATCGATCGTGATCGCCTTCGTGCTCGCGTTTCTGTTTCGCACGTTCGAGGCTGAGGCCTTTGTGATTCCCACGGGTTCGATGTCGCCTTCGCTGCAAGGTCAACACAAGGACGTGCATTGCAGTGAATGCGGCTACCGCTTTCGCACCACGGCGAGTACCGAGGGAGAAGATCGTGATGCGATGATCGCGCAGATGCGATCAACCAATTCCTTGCAGCAACGAGCCGACTTGGAGCGTCGTGTGCTCGGCGCGGATACCGTCGCAGGCATGTGCCCCATGTGTCGGCAAACCATGCTGTTCCGCACGGACAATCTTCCCGAGAATCTGCCGCCGTCGATTTCCACCGAGAACGTTGAATTTGAACCCAGCTATCCCGGCGACCGCATCTTGGTGAACAAGTACGGCTATGACTTTCACGATCCCGAGCGCTGGGACGTTGTGGTGTTCAAATTCCCCGGCAACGGCGAGATGAACTACATCAAGCGGCTCGTTGGCTTACCCAATGAAGAACTTCAGGTGTATCACGGTGACATTTTTATTCGGCCGCTCGACAAGAGCACCGACTTTGCCATCGAGCGCAAGCCGCCTCACAAAGTTCAGACCATGCTCCAACCGGTGCATGATACCGACTACGACCCCACGATTCTGTACAAGGCGGGTTGGCCCTTGCGGTGGAGCGATGCCACGACAGCGGGCTGGGAAATCGTCACGGAACCCGGCGAGCAAACCGTTTCGCAACAATTCAATTTCACTTCCAAGGAAAATCCCGCAGCCGATGCCCCGGTGGCTTGGTTACGCTATCAGCACCTCTTAC
>JAWXAV010000126.1:0-14930 GCA_034439695.1 Bythopirellula sp.
CGCCGAGAATGTTTAAGAGAGTGCTTTTGCCGCTTCCCGATGGACCCAGCAGCACCACAAACTCGCCGCTGAACAGATCGAGGTCCACCCCTTTCAAAGCATGCACGTCGACTTCGCCCATGTGGTAAGTCTTGGTGATCCCCCGAGCGGTAAAGACCGATTCGCGCTGCGTCGCCGTGGCTGTCATGCTGCAAGTATCGAGGGTGAGCTGGCGACAGTCAAACGCCACCACGATGTTACTTACCGTTCCATCTCCGCATCGTTCACAATCAACGGCTTACCCTCGCCCGGGGTGATCTCGACATTCACCAGCTTGATCCCCTCGACGTGGCGAATTTCCAGCCCCGCCCGCTCGGATTTGATTTTCACGTTCTCGAGCAGCACATTCTTGATCGGACTCTCCGGCAAGCCCACGATGAAGCCCGCGTCCTTTGTGCTGGTGGCCGTGAGGTTGCGGATCGTGATGTTGCTGTAGGCCGGCGTTGTTTTCGTGACGGGCTTGGGCTTTTCGACGGCGGGAATCTTGGGATAGTAACAAACAATCGTGATCGCCCCCGCGACGTTTTTCATCGTGATGTTTTCGCACAGCACATTCACCACGGCCCCACCCTTCTTGCGATCGGTCTTGATGCGGATGCCATTGTCGGTGCCCTCGAACGTGCAGTTGCGCACAATCACGTCCTTCACGCCGCCCACAAGCTCGCTGCCAATCGACATGCCATGCCCATGCTTGAAGGTGCAATCTTCCACGAGCAGCGTGTCGGCGGCGAATTCGCGGTTGGGATGAGGCTTGCCGCTTTTCACCGCGACGTTGTCATCTCCCACGTCCACCAGACATCGTCTGATCGTAACGTTATGGCACATACTGGGATCAATCGCGTCGGTGTTGGGCGCTCGCTCGGGAGCAAAGAATTTCGCATCCTCGACAAGCACATTCTCGCAATCGGTCGGCACGAAATGAAACTTCGGCGCGTTCTGAATTGTCACTCCTCGCACCACGAGATTCTTTACTCGCGTGAGCACAATGAGATTCGGTCGCGGCAGTGTGTAGCCCGACTTCTTTTGCCGGGCTTCCTCGGCCGGTATCCACCACCGCTCGCCCGAGCCGTCGATGGTTCCTTCGCCTTCGATGGTGACGTTCTCCAAATCCTTGCCGGTGAGAAAATGGTTGAACTCGCCCGGCTTGTCGGTGCGAGCGTAATCCGCCGGGTCATCGGTCGCCTTGATCGTCGCCCCCTTTTCGAGCCGCAGCGTGGTGCCCGTGCGAATCACGAGTGGCTTGCACAAATAAGTCCCCGCCGGCACCAGCACCACGCCGCCATCCGCTTGGCCGCACTCATCGAGCGCTTTCTGCACCGCGCCGGTATCCAGGGTCGTGCCATCACCGACGGCCCCCGCGTCGCGCACATTGAACACACCCTCGCCCCAAGCTGCGGTACAAAGCCAAGTCGCAACAAACAAGCAACACATTCCACGAAGAAAGGCAGAAATCATAATTTACCCTGAGCAAAAGTGAAAAGTTGAATCCCCCAATTCTACGCCAAGTCGTTTCCAATGATCACCTACAAGGATTTGCAAAAAACTTCGTGTCCTCCGTGCCTCCGTGGTGCGATTCCTTCCTACCAGTTGCGAACGTGCGCCAATCGTCGATAATGCCCAGAACTTCACACCTTTAACCAGGGAGTTCTCACGGTCATGCAAAAATATGCACTAATCGTTTTGCTAATTCTCACCACGAATCCTACCCACGCCGCGATCCAAACCAAGACCGTCACCTACAAGGCGGGCGACACCGAATGCCGGGGCTACCTCGCCTGGGACGATGCCACTGAAGGCCCCCGCCCTGGCGTGTTGGTGGTCCACGAATGGTGGGGCCTCAACGACTATGCCAAAAAGCGAACCGAGGAACTCGCGAAGCTTGGCTACATTGCCTTTGCCGCCGACATTTACGGCGAAGGCAAAACCACGACCCATCCCGCCGACGCCGGCAAGATGGCGGGCGAAGTCCGTGCGAACGTCGACGCCTGGCGCACGCGAGCCCAAGCCGCCCTCGACGTGCTGAAAGAGCAGCCGCAGTGCGACAAGGAAAAACTTGCCGCCATCGGTTACTGCTTCGGCGGCGCAACGGCCCTGCAACTCGCCTACGCTGGGGCCGACCTCGACGCGGTCGCCACCTTCCACGGTGCCCTTCCCGTGGCGACGGCTGACGAAGCGAAACAAATCAAAGCCGAACTGCAAATCAACCACGGAGCCGACGACCCCATGATCGGTGCTGACGCGGTCGCCGCGTTCAAGAAGCCGCTCGACGAAGCCGGCGTGAAATACGAATTCATCGCCTACCCCGGCGCGGTCCACAGCTTCACGGTCCCCACCGCCGACGAAGTGGGCATCCCCGGCATCAAATACAACAAAGAAGCCGACGAAAAATCCTGGCAGGCAATGCAGGAGCTGTTTGAGCGAAAGCTGGGGAAGTAGTATATCACTATCAGCTTAAAATCGGTTTTTCCTGGGGATTCGTGCTAGAATGGCGAGTAGAGAGTTAGAGCGAATTCGTCTGGCCATTATCGAGCATCGTTATGCATTGACCGAGCATGCCACTGATGAGATGAATAAAGATTGGCTCGATGTGCTTGATGTCGAGTCAGCAATTCTCACCGGTCAGATCGAGAAAACTCTAACGCACGACCCGCGAGGAACCAGATACGTTGTCGTGGGACAGGGTACGGATCAAAGCACGCCAGTTGGAGTTGTTGTTCGCTTTGTTGTTGAAGACAAGCTTTTAGTATTAACGGTTTACGAGGTGAAATGACATGTACGACTTTCCTTGTGAACATTGCTCAGGAACCGTTCGCGAACGCAGAAGTGTTCGTGAGGCTATTCGTCACAAAGACGATTTTGTCATTCTCGAAGATGTGCCAATTGGGGTTTGTGAAACGTGCGGTTCCCGCTATTTCGATGCCTCGGTTTTGAGGCGTGTTGCTGAAATTGGTCGTGGAACGGTTCCGCCATTGAGAACCCTGCAAGTTCCTGTCGATGCCTATTTGCCTGCGCAGTAAGCTAATTCCTGCAATCGTGAATCCAAACGTGCCGACGAAAAATCCTGGCAAGCCATGAAAGAGTTATTCGAGAATAAGTTGGGAAAATAGTGGCGTGATCGTCTCACATCAAGCGACTGTTTGTTTGCCAAGCCGCGACTACTCACGGCATCTTTTTATTGGGGCGCACTTTCACTCATCTATGGAAATTGTAATGCGAAGTCAAACGTGTTCGATCATGGTGCTGGCCTTGCTTTCCTTGTGTATCAGCGCACGCGCGGCCAGTGTGAGCGATTTTCTCAACTTCAGTCACCCCGCAGTGCCGGGTCGATTATTCGTTCCGCCGGAAGCTGCTAATCCCGGCGATCCCCGGCCGCTCATACTCTTTCTGCACGGTGCTGGCGAGACAGGGACCAACAACATCGCGCAGATCAACGGCAACATCGACAACTTGCTCCAAGGCGCCAAAGATCGGGGGGCGTTTCTCTACGCGCCTCAAGCCACCACCTTTACCTGGGCCGACATCACACGCACGACGAATGTCATGTCCATGATCGACCAAGCGCTCCTCGATTTCAATGTCGATCCCGACCGCTTGTATGTGACGGGGCTCTCAATGGGTGGCGGCGGCGTCTGGAACATGCTCAACCGCTTTGATGATCGCTTCGCGGCTGGTGTGCCGATTGCCGCGGTTTCGCCCGGCAGTGATTTCAGCGGCGCGAATTTGGTGGGCAAACCAGCCTGGGCATTTCATGCCCGTGACGATGGCGTCGTTTCGCCGGTTGCCAGCCGCAATGTCGTGAATTCCGTTCTCTCGGCTGCGTCCGCCGCGCCGCTGACGTATCCTCCTACCACTGAGAGGTTGTCGACCTTGCGATACACGAACGATGAAGTGGGACTTCGCTACAGTGAATCGCCCGATGGCGGACACGGCATTTGGGGTCCGGTCTACAACATGCCGCTAGTTTACGAATGGATGTTTTCTCAAACGCTTATGGCCCCCGCACCCGTGGCTCCGGCCGGTGGCGGCCAAGTGATCATGAACAACACGAGCCCCTTGTACCCCATTGCCGACCAAGACGGGATTGCGATCACCGCCAGAACCGGCTTTGCGGCGGTTGGCACGATTGATCTTCCTGATGCGGTAGTTTCGGCCACTAATGCGGGCAGTCTTGCGCTCTTAGCAAGTTCTTTCACACAATTCGGTGCTTCGATTCCCGTCGGAATCCGCACCGTGGAGGGATCGATTTTCGGCAACATCGGAGCTCCGCTCACGGCGAGCGATCCCTTGATCGGGAAGAATATCTATGTCGTCGTGGGAGACGGTGCTGATATCGCGAGTTCGGATTCGTTGTTCGTGCTTAAATCCGATGAGCAATTTGCCCTTGGTTCGCCGGCCTATATGGCCAACATTTTGATTAACAGCAACCTTAGCCCGTCACAAATGTTGTTGGGAACCCACGGGACGGTGTTTGCCAGTCGGGCAGGAGGCTTCCGCCCTGGCATTATCGCCGCTGCGGTGAACGTGCCCGAACCGACAACGGGTTTGCTGATTGCCGTGGGCATTATCGTGTTGTTTCCCACTCGTCGACATTCCCGCATCAAACTCTTGACCACCGTTTCTAGTAAGGGCGTGTTTAGACTGACCGATCTTTCCGATTAACTTCAATTTCCCTCGTTCACCGCCGCGCACTGCGTCACCATTCCCACCGCCGCATCTTCCACCGCCCACAAATCCAGCTTCGCTTGAATAAACTCAATGAGCGCCGCCTGCTCGGTGCCGCCGCGGCCTTCGACTTGCATCGGCGGGCCAAACGCAAATCGCACCTTACGCATCGGATTGATCGCACCAAAGTCGGCAATTGGTTTCCCTAGTCCCCAAGCGTCGGTCATGAGCGCCAGCGGCACTATCGGCACTCCCGCGCGGCTTGCCAGCTTCACCCCCACGGAATTAAACTTCTCAACCTCAAACTTCGCCGCTCGGCGTCCCTCGGGAAAGATGATGATCGAAGTCCCCCGCGCGAGCCGCTCCGCGCCCCCTTCCATCATCAACTTGAAGTCTTGCCGTGGGTCGGTCTGAGTCACCGCCACCGGATCGCGGGTGCGCATCACATGCTTGAAGATCGGATAGTTAAGCAAACTCGCCTTCACCACGAACGTGGCATGTTTGATAGGCTGCACAATCGACGGCAGCACGGCCGTTTCCAGCGAGCTCATGTGATTGCCGACCACCAAGCACGGTCCGTCGACTTGCCGCAGATAATCCAGCCCCGTGATCTCAAACTTCACGCCAACTTGTTCCAAGTGGCGAACCATCGCCAAGCTGCTCGCGGCCCAGTCGTCGTCACCATAATTGCCTCGCGCCGCCTGCCAAGCGCAGGTGATGGTGTAGCGGATGAATTGGAAATGAAACGCAAATGAGGGAAACGTCCGCCCGAACCACCCGATTTTGAGGGGGGGTGTGGTGTAGGAATCGCCAGAAAAATCAATCTGCCTCATTCCCAATAGGATAACCGGCGCACAACCGCGTGGGGAGAGTGGATTTTTTGTGTTCGCTGGTTTTGACTGTCGTCATTCCCGCGCAGGCGGGAACCCAGCATCAGGGTCACATATCATGGATTCCCGCCTGCGCGGGAATGACATGTATAAAAAAAGGGGGGCCGCATGTTTCGACGCGGCCCCCAACCTTCCAAAACTAAAACGAATGCCTTACTTAATCTCAACCTTGCGTGGCTGCGCGGCGGGCGACTTCGCGACCGTCACACGCAACACGCCGTCGGTCAACTCCGCGGCAATGCTTTCCACGTCGATGGTCTCGGGCAGGGTAAACAAACGCGTCACCTTGCCGTAGAATCGCTCTTCCCGCCAACCTTTGCGGTCGGTCGTGGTCTCGTCGTGCTTGCGTTCCGTCGCAATGGTGAGCGCTCCCTTGTCGAACGTCACGTCGACGTTCTCGCGCTGCACGCCCGGCACGTCGAGTTCAATGTGATAGGCAGTTTCGTCCTCCCACAAACCGGCGCTGGTATGACCGGTACGATGGCTCGGAGAGAGAACCTGATTCAGGAACGCGTCAAAGTCCGCCAGATTAGCTGGCACGAAATCACGCAAACGATTCTTTGGGGTTGGGCAGTTGGTCATTGCACATCTCCTCTTAAAACTAAAGGAACCTCTTATGACACTCGCGGTGACACAGCCTACCGTGCCACCGCCGGTGAGTTTCTCAGTCACGCAAGGAGGAGAAAGCACCTTGCGTACCAATCGTTTTGGAGCGACTGGCGAAATTCGCAAGTAATTGATTTGTAATCTCTTGCGTCAAAGAATGATTCAACACATTGTCAGAATGGCAGTGCCGACTTGGCACCCGCTGCGCGCAAGACGCGGAAGAAGCTGCCTTTTTGGCAGTGAGCGAGAGCGTACGAAACTATGGCGAATCCTGGCGTCGTTTTTCGAGCCACCGAGCAAGAGAGACATCACTTTCAGCCGAGCGTTTCCCAGCTAGCAGACCTGCCACGCTGATGTCCTCATCCAAGTTTGGCCAATGAATTCCTTCGCCGTCGCCAATGAGTTCGTAGTGTTCACGTTCCTGCTGCCGTCCGTTGAGCAACCGTGGATACCAGGCCAAAGGAACGGAAATAGCCCGTCCGTCATCCAGGGAAACGGTCATCGAGTCGTCGGAAAATCGCACCGCTTCGGCGAAGACTTCTTGCTCAGTGATCAAAGTGCTCATGCCAAGCCTCAAGAATGCGGTCTTTGTTCTCTTCAACTAATTTTAGTATCGAATTGATCTCGTGACCTTGAAATCCCCGCGAACGAGCCACTCGCACCGGATTCAGCCAAAATTTAGCCATCGCACGGTCTTTGCGAACGTGAACATGAGGCGGTTCAGTTCCTTCCGCGGAATAGAAGAAAAACTTGTAAGGCCCTATGTCATCAATCGTTGGCATTGTGACTTCTCGCGAATGCATTGCGTTCAGCAATAATTATAACACAAAGCAGGCGATTTCTGAAAAGCCAAAATGATACATGCTCCCCCTGGTCTTCGGGAGAGGTGGTTTGTTTTCCTGACGAATAGTGCAAATATTCCGCCTCCAAACAACACACAGCCGCGCGAACCCAAGGTCCGCGCGGCCATATTGGATAACATCTCTCACCAAGCCCGGCGGCCTACTCCCTCGTCAATTGGATTTCCATCATCTTGAATTCCTTGCCCGTCTTGGGGTCGGGACCGAACATTTCCAGCGTCTTGGTGTTGGGGCCGGTGACTGTTTCCACTTCGCGCATCACCATCGGCTTTTTTGTGATCGGGCAATTCCCCGTGAATTCCCAAGTGAGCGTCTTGCCGTCGGCCGACAACTCACCGGTGCCGTTCATGATGCCGGTACCCATGTTGTCGAGCCAATTGGCGACAAACTTCTGCGACACATTGTCAAAACCGTAAATGCCCAGACCATTGAACGGCCCCATGCCGGGCATTTCACCCTTCATTTCGCACATGATAAAACGTCCGTCCAAAAGCGGCGTGACTTTGGACGTGCCACCGCTAGAGACCGGTTCACCGCCGGGCATCATCCACATCTGGGTTTTGCAAGTCCAGGTGCCCACGTCGCCCGCCAAATGCTTGTGCATTTCGCCGGGCGTGGCCGCGGACATCATGGCTTGCATGTCTTCAGCAGTCCAGCCGTTGGGGAGTTGCATCGGCGCCGCCGCCTCTTGGGTTGCTTGCGCTAGCGCCAATGTTGTCAGCGCATTCACGCCAACAACAAGTAGCACGGCCCGGAGCAGAAATCGAGAATTACTCATAGTCTTTGCCTCCTAAAAAATACGGGGTTACACAAAAAATCAACGTCTTAACGGAATCAAGGCCCGCAGCCGCCCGTCACGTAAAAATAGACCCAACCACACTAACATGCCGCCGATTACGGGACCGAAAAAGGGATCATCAATCCGCACATGCGTGGCAGTGGCTCCACCCAGATAGCCGGTGAGCAGAATTGCTCCGAGCACCGCAGTCTGTGGAATCGCGTAGACGATTGTGCAGACGATCTCCAAGATCCCCAGCGCCAAATCCTTTGTTTCAGACCACCCGAGTCGCGTGAATTCCTTGGCGACTTCGCTGTGATTTGAGAGTTTCATCACCGCGCTGAAGAGCAACATCAGCACCACGACGCCGCTCATGACTCGGCCGGTCCAGATCATCCCTTTTGATGAGCCCGTTGTTTCGATATCCGTCGCCATGTTTTACCCTCGCGATTTGTTGAGATTGCCGTGAAATCAATGCGCCGACGATTCTACCACCGATTTCATGCGGGCCAAACCCTGCTCGAAATCGGGTATCCCAAACCAGATTCTTCGGTCGGCAGGCCTCTCTCAGAATGACACTGATTACGAGACGATCGCTTACTTCTTCTTAAAATCAGCCAGCATGAACGTCTTCCAACCACCGTCATCCCCCTGCATCGTGGAACTCAAGGTGTAGTGATCCGGTGATTTGAATTCAATCACGTCACGATACTTGGCCATCTTGCCGGGGCTCATCATGTTCGGTCCTTCGGTATTGAGCGTGAGCGTATTGCCTTCAAGTGTGCCTTCGTACTGCCACATATGATCGCTGATCGAATCCGACCATGTGCCGACGTACTTTTTCTTTTTCGGATCGAAGCCAAGCTGCATGATGCTTTCCATCGGTTGGCCCATCATCTTACTGTTGCCCGCGGAGACGATCCAAAAAGGCCCCATCATCTTCGCCTTGTGGACACCCTGGCACTCCATGGCGGGCTGGCCAGGCATCCCCGAGGCTTCCATTTTCGAATCCCATTCGCCGACAAATTTCTCCAGAAATTTATGCTCCTGTTGCGGCTTCGGCATCTCTTGAGCGCTGGCAAGTGAAATGCCCAGGTTGGCAACGGCAACGATAAAGTAAGTTAATAAAACGTGTTTCATGACAAGCTCCTTTTTTCAGTTGGTAAATTCATTCTTCCGGCAGCCCCGCAATTTCCAGCACGGGCCGAATTTCCACGGTGCCCACGCGCACCCCTGGATGCCGGGCCGCAATGGAGATCGCTTCCTCGATGTTGCCTGCTTCAATCAGATAAAACCCACCGAGCACTTCGTTCGTTTCCGCAAAGGGCCCGTCGGTGATGATCGGCTTGCCGTTTCGCACCCGCACACTCGTGGCGGTGTCGGACCAAGCCAGCGGTGACGCCAAAATATATTGGCCCTTGCTGTGCAATTCATGGGTCAGTTCCACCGCCTCAGCAATCGCGGCGGCATGAACTTCTTTACCGGCTTGCTTCCAGTACTTTTCGTCGTCGTAGCTCAAAAGCAGGTAACGCATGATTCAACTCCATAAAGCCCAGGGATGGCACTCCCTGGGTCGAAATGTTTATACACTCATCACCATGTCGGAACTCCCCGACTTAACTGGCAGCCCACTGATCTCCAGCATCGGCCGCACCTCGACAGTCCCCTTCCGCGCCCCCGGAATGCGCGTGGCAATCGAGAGCGCTTCATTAAGATCCTTGGCCTCAATCAAAAAGTACCCACCAAGCTGCTCCCGCGTTTCGGCAAACGGCCCGTCGGTGACAAACTGTTTCCCCTCGCGAATCCGCACGCTCGTCGCGGTCGCAACGGGATGCAGCGGCGCAGCCCCCAAGTATTGACCCCGAGTATGCAGCTCGCGCGTGAGTGCCGTCGACTCCGCGTAGCAATGCTCCCGCTCCTCGTTGGTCCAATCGTTTTCATTCGTGTAAATGAGCAGCATATATCGCATGGTGTTCTCCTCTTGTATTGAATTGATAACGGTGGCGATCCACGATAGACTCTGGCCTATTTCCCGTCGTAAGCGTCCTGCAATTTTTTGATGTCGAGCTTCACCATCTGCATCATCGCCTGCATGGCACGGGCCGATTTCTCGGGCTCTTGGCCGTCGATAAGCTCAAGAATCTTGCTGGGCCAAATCTGCCACGACACGCCGAACTTGTCTTCCAGCCAGCCACACTGCACTTCCTTGCCTCCCTCGGTGGTCAACTTCTCCCAGTAGTCGTCGATTTCCTCTTGAGACTCACAAGCAACGACGATGGAAAATGCCGGCGTGAGTTGATAGTGTGACCCACCGTTGAGGGCCGTGAAGTATTGGCCCTCGATTTCAAAACCGATGGTGAGTACGGAACCTTTTGGGCCTGGCCCTCCGTCACCGCAGCGAACTGTCTTAGTGACTTTGGCGTTCTTAAAAACCGAAAGGTAAAAGTTGACGGCTTCTTCGGCATTGGTATTGAACCAGAGAAAGGGTGAAATTTTTTGCATTGCTATGTCTCGTTTTTATTTGAGTTGAGGTAATTGGCGAGCCGGTGAGTTTATCCCGCCGGAATACGCCCGCTGGGATAAACCCAGCGGCTCGCTTTAGTCGTTACTTCTGCACAAACCCTGGGTCCATCCAAAAGTGCTCCCAAATATGCCCATCGAGGTCCTCAAAACCCCATTGATACATAAACCCATGATCTTGTGGATCGTTGTACTTTTTGCCCCCCGCCGCGAAGGCCTTTTCAACGATGTCATTCACTGCCGCGCGTGACTTGCAATTCAGCGCGGTGAGCGATTCGACATTGGTTTTGGCGTCGATGATTTTCTTGGGCGTGAACGTCGCGAAAAACTTTTCTACAAGCAGCATCGCGTAGATGTCTTCGCTGATGATCATGCAGGTCGCATTCTCGTCGGTAAACTGCGGATTGAACGTGTAGCCCAACTTGGTGAAGAACTCGACCGACTTGTTCAAATCTTTCACCGGCAAATTGATGAACACTTTCTGCTCGTGGGCACTCTTCTGCGCGTTCTCGACTGCCCCAGCCAGCAGGCGTTCTTCCTGCTCGCGCAGCTCGGGCGTGAACTCGGCACCAAAATCCTCCGCCGCAAAGACTTGGCGAATCTCGATCTCCGTGTCCGTGCCAGGATGCGGATGCGGACACTTCTTGGCCCACTCAATCGCTGCCGCGAGCGAGGGGCACTCCCAGAGCCAGTAACCAGCGATCAATTCTTTCGTCTCGGCAAACGGCCCGTCGATCGCCGTGCGCTTTGAGCCGGAGAATTGCACGCGGGCCCCCTTCGAGGTGGGATGCAATCCTTCCCCCGCCAGCATCACACCGGCTTTTACGAGTTCTTCGTTGTAATTTCCCATCTCGCGGAGCAATTGCTCGCTGGGCATCACGCCCGCTTCGCTCTCTTTGGTCGACTTCACGATCACCATGAATTTCATCGCTTATCTCCTGATATAGCCGCGACACAAGGTGTCGCACGGAATCTTTTGAAAAAGGCTGAGTTCTTCGCTTAACACAAAGTAGTCGAGCCGTTCGCGACCAAATCGACAGCCCCCCAAAAAATCCCACGAAATTTTTTTCAGCCCAATTCCGCCAATCTGCCCGCGAGAAAACGCCGTTCTGGTTCCTGGCGAGCCAAGTTGAGCGCTTGCTGATAAGAATCCCTGGCATCAGCCGTTTTGCCCAGTCGACGGCAAAAGTCGGCCCGCGTCGCGTGGGCCAAATGATAATCCGTCAAGTCGCCCCGCGTGAGAATCGCGTCCACCAACTCCAGCCCCGCTGCGGGGCCGTCCCGCATTGCCACCGCCACGGCCCGATTCAACTCCACCACCGGCGAAGGGGTCACCCGCGCGAGCACGTCGTACAGCCCCACGATCTGCGACCAATCGGTGGCCTCAGCGGTCGGCGCGTCGGCATGAACGGCCGCAATCCCCGCTTGCAGCATGTAAGGACCAAACTGCCCCCCCGCGAACGCCTGGGCCACGAGTTGCTTTCCTTCGTCGATCTGGGTGCGATCCCACAGAGAGCGATCTTGATCGTCGAGCAACACAATCTCGCCCGTCGGCGAGTTCCGCGCGGTCCTGCGCGATTCATGCAGTACCATCAGCGCAAGTAATCCCACCACTTCCGAATCGGGAAGCAATTCCACCATCAACCGCCCCAAGCGAATCGCTTCCTCAGAAAGATCAGGCCGGGTGAGCGATTCCCCCGACGACGCGGAATATCCTTCGTTGAACACCAAGTAAATGACTTGGAGTACCGTGTGCAAACGGTCGGGTAAATCCTCACGCGACGGCACTTGATACGGAATGCCCGCCTCGCGAATTTTCGCTTTTGCCCGCACGATCCGCTGTGCAAGCGTCGAGGGCGTGGTCAGAAACGCACTGGCAATCGCCTCGGTCGTAAGCCCGCACACTTCCCGCAGAGTCAGTGCCACTTGCGCCTCGGGCGACAGCGCCGGATGGCAGCAAGTAAAGATCAGCCGCAAGCGATCATCGTTGATGCCCTCGCTCTCCAGCGCGGGATCGTTTTGCATGTCGATTCGATTTGCCAATTCAGTGAGAGAAGCATCGAATCGCGCCCGCCGGCGCATGGTGTCGATCGCTTTGAACCGCCCCGCCGACACGAGCCAAGCTCGCGGATTGGTCGGAACCCCTTCGTGCGGCCACTGCGCCACCGCCGCCGCGAACGCATCGGAGACCGCTTCCTCGGCCAAGTCGAAATCGCCGAGTAACCGCACAAGCGTCGCAAACACCCGCCGCGACTCCGTGCGATAGACGCTGTCGACCACGTCCCGGATTTCATTGGCGACGACGGCACTCATCGATGAAAAATCCAATTGAAAATAACCACAAAGGTACAAAGGGCACTAAGCTAGGCCGAATAAGTTTTCGCTTGTCACGATTAATTCTAAATCACCCAGAACCCCGGGTCGATTTCCAATTTTCTGCGTTCTTTGTGCCCTTCGTGCCTTTGTGGTTAATTCTCCCGAGACTCTTGCATTTGCGCGAGATGGCTAGCCAGCCGGTCAAAATTTTGCTCATTCGCCGCAGGGACAAACGCCCTTACTTTCTCCAATTCCGCCACCGATTCAAATCGCTGTCGCCAGGTAACCCGAGTTTTGCCATCGAATTCAAAGAAGGTCATCGTCATCAAAAAACGATGCATCGTTCTGAGGTGGTCAAAAACAATCCGCTCCGGTTCGACAATCTCGACAAACACGCTTTCGTTGCGATAGTCCGTGCCGCCGGGGCCGTGCATGGTGAGATGCCAATCGCCACCGGGGCGGAAGTCGAACTTCTTAATCGTGTTGGTGAAACCGCTAGGCCCCCACCACTGGGCCAACTGCTCGGGATCGCTGAACGTTTGGAAAACAACTTGACGAGGCGCGTCGATCAATCGCGTACTCACCACTTCGCGGTCGTCAGCATTCTGCTCAGCCATGCCCTATCCCTTGCACTTAGAAATAGCCCTCAGCGCAAGCTGTGGGGGGAAGAATGACACCGTTACTCCTGCACCACGTACGAACCACCAAATGTTACGTACGGCCCCTCGTCGTCGGCAATCACCACCGAAACGTCAACCTTCGTGCGGCCCTTGAACCGATGCAGCTCATAAAAATATTCGAGCGCCTCCCCCGCAACGGGGAGGCTCGTGGCGATGAACAGCGGCGTGCGCACGGGGCGGTGATAGCGGATCGTGCTGCGGCGGATCACGATGTTGCCCGTGAGGCCCTGCGATTCGAGCAGCAACAGCACCGTCCCCCAACCCGTCGCGGTGCAGAGCGCGTTGAGGCTGCCCGCGAAAGCCGAATACTGATGATTGCGATTCGGTTCGAGAGGCATTTCCATCGACAGCCGCACCCCATCCCACGAGCGGGCCTTGATCCCCATGGGAATCGTGATCGGCATTTCACGATTGAGCGTCTGTTGAAGCTTTTCGAGCAGAGATTCGTTCATGGAAAACAGACGCGACCCGATCGAGGCGTGACGAGATGACGAAGCAATTTCCCGCTGGGCAAACCGTCTATGCTACCGGAACTGTCCGTGCCGGGCTAGCGGCTGAAACTCTGTGCGAGCCAGCGGGTTCATCCCGCCGGGACAAGCCCGACGGCTCGCTTTACAGCTTCCAATTCAACAGCACCGCGTAGTTCACCAAATTCGGGTCCACGCCGTTGGGGGTGCTGTCGTAGCGGTCGTTCACCGTAAACCGCAGACTCATGTTCTTGGGCTTATCGAGATCGATCTCCCAACCCGCGTCAGACACCACGCGGTACTGCCCAAAATCTTCCCATTCGGGAAAGTAATCCACCTTCATGGTAAATCGCTGCTTATCGGAGATCAGATATTCATAGTCCAGGCCAAACAACGCTTCCGCTTTCCACTCATCATCGACGCCACCGAACTCGCGCGACGCACCGGCACCGAACCGACCGATCAAGTTGAAGTTGGCCGTGTCGACCCACTTGTAGCCCACACCGGAGTTGAGCGACACCCGCAGGTCAAAGGGTTGGAACTCGTCGTAGAGCGTTTGATTGAGCACAAATAAACTCCAGGCCGACTTGTGCAGTTTGCGATCCACGCGCACGTCGAGCAACGCATTGTTTTGTGTTTCGACGCTGTTCGCCGAGGTCATGTTGTAATTGATCTTTGAGTCGAGCGTCCACAACTCGGCATCGCGTTTGGCGTAGGCCCCGCCCGCCATGCTTTGCGACCGGTTTTGTCCCTCGCTGCCATTAAGGCCAAAGTTCACGCCCATGTCCCAGGGAGCCGGCCCGAACCAGTAGGACGTTTCATACCATTCGTAGACTTCGATGGGCTGGAGCAGTTCTTCGTCGCCGCTCAGGGCCGGGCTTGCTTCGCTGAGCGCTTCTTCCAGCACGGTCGGCACCGACTCGCTGGGCAGATTCTCGGGAAATTCAAACAGGCGCGGCGCGGGTAGAGTGGCGCTCGGCGGAGCGAACACGCTTGGTTCCTGTCCCACAGCCATCATCCCCGCCGCGCAGCAGTAGGCGGAGACAATCAGACAAACCAAGATTCTGCGAATAGGCAGCATGGCGACGAGCGGGCAAGAAAAGTTGCAACAA
>JAWXAV010000127.1:0-15643 GCA_034439695.1 Bythopirellula sp.
AATAAGCCTCCATCGCTCGATCCTCCTTGATCAGAACTAAAAATCAAGCTTGTAGCAAACCGCAAATAACCACGCTACAGCAACATCGAAAACGCTCTAATTCTGCCGAAAAAACTCCCGCCCCGCAGATTGAGTGTCGCTTGATCGGTAACGCGTAGGACACTGACAACCTCCACACGATCATAGAACCTCACCAAGGGTAATATCGTCCCACCGCGCAGAGTGAACGTCGCATCATCGAACAAGTTAACAAGAGCTTGAATCTGGCCTCCGCTCATATCGAGATGGCTACCGCCGCGCACAAAGGTGAAGCCACCAACGACGCCGCCGTCGCGCAATTCGACCGTGGGTGGACCAACAGGACCATCGGTGAGGGTGAGGCCCAATGAATCAGGAGCTGGTGGTTCCGGATAGGAGTTGGCCCCGTCAATGACCGTGTCCTCGGTGAGGGTGATGGTCACGGCTTCGGCGGAGGACGCCAACGTCATCAATGTGACGAGATAGTATAAAAGTCTTTTCATGGTTTTTGCCTCGTTATGCGATTTGTAAGCGCCCCAGAGCGACTACGCCAGAATAACCGAGAAGGGAGAAAGTCGTAGGTTCAGGGATCGTATGGAGAAACACTTGGGCGTCGAAGCCTCGCCTAAGAATAGTAATGTCAAACGGTGAGCCATTTGCGTACATTCCTTGTACTCGTACTCCCGAGGGATTTTGTGAGGCATTGGGAAACTCGCCCTGTGTAACAAAACTATGTCCGTAGATGTTAATAACACTTTCATCCTGTTGATCAATATCGCCGAAAAACATGCCGCCGCGAAGATTGAGTGTACCCTGTTCTGTGACTCGGATAACACCCGATACATCTGAATTATCATATCCTCTCACCAAAGGTAAGACAGTTCCCCCGCTGAGTGTGAAGATAAAGTTGCCGAATAAGGTCACCAGTGCCTCAATTCCACCTCCCGTCATGTGGAGATGACTGTTCTGACGGACCCTCACCACTCCACCAATGACTCCGCCGTCGCGCAACTGCACGGTCGTCGGGCCGTTGATCCCGTCGACGATATTGACCAGCAGGGCATCGGGCGCAGGTGGTTCGGGGAAGGAGTTGGCCGCATAAATGACCATGTCCTCATCCCACGTTAAAGCAATCGTCGCGGCATGGGTGGAGGACGACAAGGCACATACAATCAGCACCAGGGCAGTACGTAACCAGCGGTAAGAAAAGCGGGTCATTGGTTTATCCTCCGTTCGCAGTACGAAAGCCCCCATCTGTCTAGATAAATCGTAACCGACCAAGTGCAATCAAACCAGTATAACCGAAAAGGGAAAAACCCGATGGTTCGGGAATTGGCGAGCAAGGTGGCAATGACCAGGCGGCGGAATAAGTTTCGCGCTATCGGAACTGTAAGGCTCGGTGGTGACCTCGGTGCTGTCTTCACTCGTCGCCCCGATGACTTTGCCTCGAGATGACGTTCGTCGATAGCGCGGTGCAAGCTCGCGGCAATTACACGTCCTTCAACCGCCCCGTGGAATCGCCGAAGCGTTCGAGGTTGCTGACGCCCATGCGGTCGGCGAGGCTGAGGAAGAGGTCGCAGAGCGGCTGAGAACCGTGGTTCACATGGCGGCCTGGGTTGAGTGTGCCGCCACCGCCGCCCGCGAGGATGATCGGCAGGTTGGAATGGGTATGGCGATTGCCGTCGGCGTTGCCGCTGCCGTAGACAATCATGGAATTGTCGAGCAGCGACTTGCCGTCGACGTCGGGAGTATTCTGCAAGCGTTCGAGAAAGTTGGCAAATTGCCCGACATACCAGCGGTCGATTTGGGCGACCTTCTGAATACGTTGTTCTTCGTTGCGATGGTGGGTCAAGTCATGGTGACCCTCGGCAATGCCGATGTGGTCGAACGAGCGATTGCTGCCGTCGTGGGCCAACATCATCGTGGCGACGCGCGTGAGGTCCGTTTGAAATGCCAGCAACATCATGTCGAAGGTGATGCCCACGTGCTCGCCGAAATTCTGTGAAACTCCCGTCGGTGCCTCGATGCCGGGATCCTTCGCCGCTGCCATCCGTTCGGCACGTTGGAGCCGCTCCTCAATTTCACGAACCCCCGTCAGATACTGGTCGAGTTTCTCGCGGTCTTGAGCAGCCAAGCGGCTTTCCATTTGCCGAGCGTCTTCCATCACGAAATCGAGGATCGACCGCTGGCCAGCGCGTCGCCGCGCGAGATTGGCCGCGCGTTCACCCGGTGAGCCAGCGCCAAAGAGTCGCTCAAACACGAGGCGGGGATTGCGCTCGGGGGGCATCGGCGTGGTGGCTGACTTCCAGGAGACATTATGTTGATAGGCACAGGCGTAACCAGAATCGCAATTGCCCGAGGGTCGCTCGGTGTCGCTGGACAGTTCAAGCGAAGGCAGCATCGTTTGATCACCAACTTGGCGAGCAATTTCTTGATCGATGGAAATCCCCGCGCGGACGTCGGTCGAGCTCTTCTGCAGTCGCACGCCGGTGAGGAACACCGAATTGCCCCGCGCATGGTCGCCGGCACCATCACTGCCTGGCTCGGCGTTCTCTTGGTCGAGGCCGCCAAAGATTTGCAGTTGATTTTTGAGTTTCTGCAGGGGCTCCAAAGTGCCGGTGAGCGTGAAGTCTTTGCCGGTTTGTGCTGGCCACCAAGAGCTGGGAATCGCACCGTTGGGAAAATAGACAAACGCGGTTCGCAGCGGAGCACCGCTGGCTGTCACCGCTACGTTGGCAGCTTGCTCGCTGGCGAAGAGCTTCGTTCCACTCAGCGAGGCGAACGCTGGCAAGGCAATGCTCGCGCCAAGGCCGCGCAGAAAATGACGGCGGGGAAATTTACCCGAAAGTTTGTGGTCGCGGTGAGACATGAATCGTTCCTCGCGAGTTAAGGCCGTCCAGCGCTAGTTGCATGCGCTGCGCTAGCCGTTTTAGTGGTCGATGCATCGCTCGCCGCCGAGTCGATAGTTGCCGACTCGATCGCTGTTTGCAGCGGGCGAGATTTCTGGAAAGCAGCACTACCGACGATCCCTTTTAGCAGGGCCGAAGGGCGTCCGTCGGTCGCTTCTAATTGAGCCGCGATCGCGTCGACCGTCTCTGTGTCATGATACTCGATTCCACGACCCAGTGCATAGGTAAGCAACTTTTCGGTCAAACAACGATAAAATTCCTGGCGGTGATTGGCGACCAACACCCGTTTGAGCTCCTTAATATCGGTAAATTCCTCACCAGTGATCAAGGCCCCCGCGGAGTCGATGGGTTTCCCATGGTCGGTTTCCCGCCACATGCCCAGCGCGTTGAAACGCTCGAGCGCGAGCCCCAGCGGGTCCATGCGATTGTGGCACGAACTACAGAGCGGCGCTTCACGATGCAGGGCGAGGGCCTCACGGACCGTGAACGATTGACGCTGCTGCTCGTTGCCGGCATCTTCGAGGAGCGGTATGTTCGGCGGTGGCGGTGGTGGTGGCGTGCCGAGGATGTTGTCAAGTACGAACAATCCCCGCTTGACCGGCGAGGTACGGTCGGGATTCGACGTGACAGCCAGCACCGTGCCTTGCGTGAGAATTCCTCCACGGGGATTATCGGCGGGCAACTTCACGAGCCGCATTTCGTCACCGGTCACTCCTGCCACGCCATAGTGCTCGGCGAGCTTCTCATTGAGGAAGGTGTAGTCGCTCTCCAAGAGTTCCGTGAGCGGCCGGTCTTCACGAAGAATCGTCTCGAAGACAAGCTCCGTTTCACGGCGCATGGCGCGGCGGAGTTCACCATCCAGATCGAAGCGTTCGAATCGTTCGCGCTGGCGGCGAAAACGACGGCGGACTTCTGCAAATTCTTTCCTCTCCGCCTCGGTGAGTTCTTCACGAGGCTTCATCAGCAGCGCTCGAAAGCGCTTGCGCATTTTCTGTGCTGCAGGGTCAGGCGCGGCATCACGTTGAACAACTTCGGAACCGTTGATAACCACGGATTCGATGTCCCGGGCGCGGAGCCACTGACCCACAAAATGGCGGATGAATTGTTCCGAGCGAGGATCGTTGAACATCCGCTCGAATTGGGCCGGCAGGTTTTCACGCAGCCTGCCTTCGGCCGCGAGGCGAGACAACTCCTCATCGGGCATGGTGGACCAAAGAAAATACGACAGCCGCGCAGCGAGCGAATAATCATCGAGAAAGGGATACGTGCTATCGGCGGTTGGTGCGAGGGCGGCTTCCTCGCGGAACAGAAAGCGGGGCGAAGCCAATATGGCGGTCATGGCTTCGGCGATGCCCGCCTCGAAAGTATTGCCGGGGTGCGATGAGGTTACCTCGGCGAGGGCCACCAAACGGTTGACCGTTTCGTCATCCACGGGTCGGCGGTAAGCACGAGTGGCAAATTTTTCTAAACGTTCGTGGGCATAGACGCGGCGATCCTCGATATTCTCGGGAACCTCACGGGGAAAGAACTTCGCGTAATTCGGCACGGGAACGCCATGCTCATCACCAAAAGGGCCACGCACGATAACTTCTTTGATGCGGATCGTCAGGGAACGAATCTGTTTTTCGTCTGGCGTGAGGGGCGTGAGCTCGAAGATCAGTTCGTGCTCGCCCGGTTGCCAATCCACATCATAGGAGAATTGATACGGCTTGTGCCCTTGGCGGCTGAATTCCTCGCTCAACTTACTCATGCCATCGACGGAAAAGTTGAGGCGGCATTTGTTGTAATCAAACTCGTCGTCGACAAATTTCTCGTCAGCGCTGAGGTTGACCTGCAATTGGTATCGACCTGGATGCTCAACCTTTACGCGGTGCGACACCCAGCCTGGCTCGTAGTAGGAGAGCCAGCGCGGGCCTCTTTCCTCGTTGTTGGAATTGGCCTCATTATTGGAGTCAGCCCCCTCGGGCAGGAACTCGATGCCTGTAAGTTTCTTCTCCGGAGTCATTTTACTAGCCAACGGCACGGCTTGGCCGATGATCGTGCGCGCTGCGGCCAGATATTTCTCTAAGAGCAACGGTGAAACGGTTAACACGCTACCGATGTTGTCGAAACCGTGACCGCTGTCGTCTTGAGGAAAGTCGTTTTGCGTGTCGTATTCGACCCCAATCAGATCGCGGATCGTGTTGCGATATTCGTTGCGATTGAGCCGTCTGAGGGTGACATGCCCGGGGTCGGGATTGTTGGGGTCGCCATGGAAGGCGGATCGCTTGATCCAAGTTTCCAGGGTTTGTTTTTCTTCAGCCGTGAGCGGCGTCATTTCGACGGGGGGCATCATTCCCGCGCGGACCATCCGCAAGGCCCGCCACCAGAGTTGAGGATTTTCGACCAACTCTTCCTGCGAGGCAAAACCATCGAAAGCCACCGAGCCCTCTTCCATGCCATTGCCGTGACAGTCGTAGCACTTCTCGACGAGGATCGGTTCAATGTTTTTACGGAATTGTTCGAGGCTGTTTTCCTCCGCTGCGAACGCGGGGGCGAGAATCGATGTCAGTAGCAAAAGACCCGCGCAAACTTGTGGCAGCGGACCAAGCCATCGTCGCGATGGTTGGCCAAGTAATAGCGAGGTAAAGTACTTGCTATGGAGCATGATGAGGCTGACCGCGAGCCGAGGAGGGTGCATGAGCCCAACGTGATTGTCGAGCTGCGTGGACCTTTGATTGTACAGTAGTCGGCAGGAAAAAAACCAGGGAAACTTGCTGAGCAAACCTGTCATTTTGCGTAATTTGGCTGGACAAGCATAATCTCGATGGGACTTTCATCCGTAGCGGCTGATCGAACCCCCTTCAGGATAGCTATTGAGCGGGTTGACGGACCATCGGACCAAGGTAGACTCGATAGATTGCCGATAATTTATGGTCGGCAACACAGGGTTTGTGAATGATTTGGGCTCGTGGCGGAATAGGCAGACGCGCATGCTTGAGGGGCATGTGCCCGAAAGGGCGTGCTGGTTCAACTCCAGTCGGGCCCACTTGTTTGTGGAGTAAGAGCTGTGACTCTTTTCCTGACAAGCCCTCAATTGATGAGACTGAGGCTCGGCGTCAACACGTTTGATGACGAGCCTTTTTCTTTGCGCTTTTTGTATGTGCTGTTGGTGTTCGGCATGGACACCGTGGGTCGCCTCCCTACAATTTGGGTGACGAGTGAGTAGGTTCCATGTGAGTAGGCATAAAATTGCAAAACTTGCTCACCTAACCACTTATTCACCTACTCGCCATCCGCCAAAGGAGTTCTCGCCATGTTTACTAAGCTCATGCAAGATGCCATTAACGATCAGATCAATAATGAGCTGTTCAGTTCGTACACTTATTTGTCGATGGCCGCGTGGTGCCAGCACGAGCAGTTCACCGGCTGCGCCCATTGGATGCGAATTCAAAGCGCGGAAGAGAATGTGCATGCCCTCAAGCTGTACGACTTTCTGCTGGCACGGAATGCCCACGTTGTTTTGAAACCCATCGCACAGCCGGAAATCGAGTTTGCCTCGGTTGTACAAGTCTTTGAAAAGGCGCTGGCACAGGAACAGAAGGTGACAGCGCAGATTGATAAGCTTTACGAGCTGGCGTTTCAAGAAAAGGCCTTCGCCGCGCTTGTGGAACTTGAATGGTTTATTACCGAGCAAGTGGAAGAAGAAAAGACGGCCCGCGAAGTGGCGCACAAATTTCGCATGTTGCAGAACGACCCCGCGTCGCTCTTGGACCTTGACCGTGAACTCGCTCAGCGGGCCCCCGACCCTGTGGGCGAATAGCGGAAGTGGCGACAAAATCGGCCATTTTTTCGACGTTTCTTGCGAGGTGCCACCCTTGTCGATGTGCTCCTGCAATCTCTATACTGTGTGATTCGGCTGAATTGATCTGCCGTGCCACTGGGAGCGGCGTATTTACAGGAACGCAGTATGACCATCGATAAGAGTTTGAAAGTTCGTCGCGGTGCGACCTCCAGTCGTAGCGTGCTCACGCGCATCGAACGTTTAGAAAAGCTAAAAGAAATGGACCGCTGGTCGGAGGGAGATTCTCCGCTGGGCTTGGCCAAGGTTCGGGTGCGCAAGCTGCAGTTGAAGAAGAAAAAGAAAGAAAAGAAAGAGGAAGACGCTCCCGCCAAGGGCAAAGGTGCCAAGGGGGGTGCCACCAAGGCCGCCGCTCCCGCCAAGGGCGCAGCAGCTAAAGAGGCTCCCAAGAAAAAGAAGTAAGCTCGCGTCTTAAGTACGGCAGGCAAATATCACATGGTCCTTGTTGCCGAATGGTTTTCGTCGATAGAAAGCTGGAGATTTCGTTTGTTCTTGTGTGGTTAAGATTGCCAGGAATCGTTCCTATGGGAATTGAAGCCTTGTAATTGGGGTCCAGGCATGATGCCGAAATCGCGACTGGAATCGAGTCAGCTACAACTGTTCCAGGCGCAGCTTGAGCAACTCTTGAATCACGACCATCCTTTGTACGTGCTCGCGTGCTAGATCAACTGGGCGCGTACGTGAGACCCCTGTCCGACTGCTACAGTCCCGCCCGAGGGACCCCGGCCAAGGCCATGCGCCTGCTGGACAGGCTGCATTACTTGAAGCACGCGTACAATGATTCGGACGAATCGCTCATCGAGCGTTGGTCGAGAATCCGTAATGGCAATACTTCTGCGGCTTTGAAACGATGCAGGAGTTGCCACTGCATCCGACATTGCTGACGAATTGGCGTCAGGGGGTGGGGGCCGACAAGCTGGCCGAGTTATTGGGTGAAACGATCTCCTTGGCACCACGCGGGCACCACGTCATTGAGCAAGAAACTGACGCAGGTCAATGTTGATGCGACGGTGTAAGAGAAGAACATTACCTATTTGAATGATTCGGAGCTGCTGCACCAAGCGATCATCAAGCTCGTTCAGCCAGCCAAACAACGGGCTCTTCCACTCGGGCAGACGTACGTCCTTGTGGCGAAGAAGGCCCCTACGGTTCTTGCCGGGGACTGCTGACTTGCCATTCCACCGCGACTTTCGTTCAATAGAACGCTGGTGGAGTTCGTTTTTTGAACCGTTAAGGAGCACATGAGATGAAATCTTTCGTAACCCGTGCCGTTGTTTTGTTGGCTCTCGCCGTCGCTTCGCAGCCGTTTGCCGTGCGGGCTGACAGCTATGCTCTCGAGCCTTCGCACACCTCGGTCATTTTCGGCATCAGCCACATGGGGCTGAGCTACACCTATGGCCGCTTCAACCAAGTGGCGGGGAATTACGTCCTCGATGAGGCGAATCCGGCCGCCAGCAATTTTCAAATGACGATCCCAACGGCCAGCATCGATACCAACGATGCCAAGCGCGATGATCACCTTCGTGGCCCGGACTTCTTCAATGCCAAAGAGTTCCCCACGATTACTTTTCAGAGCACCGCAGTGAAAGCCGAAAAGAACGACAAAGGGGAAACAATTTATCAAGTCACCGGCGATCTCAACATCCACGGCGTAACCCGAAAGGTGACCCTGCCTCTCCGGCTCCTCAAAGTCGGACCGGGCATGCAAGGCGAAATGCGATCGGGCTTTCTCTGTGAAACGCGGTTGGCTCGTAGCGAGTTTGGCATGACCAACATGATCCCCGGCATCGGTGATGACGTGGCGATTACGATCAGCTTTGAAGGGGTCAAGCAGTAGGCTTTTCCCAGAACTTACGCCGCGAGCTTTGCAATGGTGACCGGAGCCGACATCTTATTGGGTGGCATCGTGCCGGGAATCCTGGCCGTGGTGACGCTCGCCTTGGTTTGGATACTCACGAAAAACGCCGCGAGTAGTTGGCGGACCGCGGCGGTCGTGAGTTTTCTGGCCGGGCTGTGGGCGCTCGACTCGCAAGGGGTCGGCGTGGTGGCGGCGATCTCGAAAAGCGTGCGGATCACCGAGGCGAAAGATTTCCTGCCGCTGATGATGCTGTTGGCCGTGGTGCCGGACAGCGTCGCAACGCTTGGCAAAAGCGGAGCGCTGGCCGCGTGGCTCATGCGACTAGCGCTCTGCGTGTTTTTACCATGGCGAATGCTGGCGGGGAGCGTGTATCTGCCGAAGGTCGCGCCGCCGCCGAATTTCGACACGGGGGCCTGGAGCACGGGCGAAGCGGTCGTGTGGCTCGGCGGTTCGGCGGCGCTCTTGCTCGCGACTTGGTCTGTGATCCGCGCGGAAAGCACGGAACAGCCGAAACTACGCTCCGCGCTGGCGGCACTTGTCGCCTTCGCGGCAGCGGTCACGATCGCGCTTTCGGGTTCCATCACCACCGGTCAAATGATGGGGGTGCTGACCGCGACGCTCACGGGCTGCGCGCTGGCCGCGTGGCTGCTCAAGCTCGGTCGCGGACCCGATGCCGCAGCAGGGCCGTTGGTGATCGCCTTCGGTAGCATCTTGGTGTTCTCGCATTTCATCGTGGATGTGAAATTGCTTTACACGGTGCTGCTCGTCGTGGGATTCGCCGTGGGAGCGGGGTGGTTTTTTCCTGGCAAAAAATGGAGTACGCCACTACGCTGCGCAATTTGTTTGCTGGCAATTGGCACGGCAGTGGGCATCGCGGGTAAAGACTTCCGCGCTGCTCAAGCGGAAGCGGCGAGTAATCCGTATTCGAATCTGTGAGTGAAAACGGGCCACGAGCTTGCGCTTACGGCTGCTGTTTGTTCGAGAACGCATGGCATTCCTTTACTCGATCCAGCCGCCACCGAGGGTTCTCTCTCCGTCGTAGCAGACGACCGCTTGGCCCGGGGCGACGCCGTGTTGTGGTTCGTCGAATTCGACCGCAATTCGCTGCCCAGGCAGGATCTGCACGTTCGCGCCAACCGGCGCGGTGTTGTAGCGAATTTGGACCTCGCAATGCCGCGGAATATCTTCGCTGGGGACGAGCCAATTCGTGTCCGCGGCGGTAAGTGAATCCCGTGCGAGCTCCTCGCGGTCGCCGAGCACCACGCGGCGCGTCACGGGTTCGATCCGCACGACGAACTTGGGTTCGCCAAAAGCCACGCCCAAACCCTTGCGCTGGCCAACAGTAAAACCTTCGATTCCCGGATGGTTGCCGATGACCGTGCCATCGGTCGTGACGAACTCTCCAGCGGTGTCGACATCGTGGCGCTCGTTGCGAATGAATTCCGAATAGTGGCCCTGCGTGACGAAGCAAATTTCTTGGCTATCTTTCTTTTCGGCGACATTCAATCCCAACGTAGCCGCGATCCGACGGATCGCCGGTTTTTCGTAATCACCGACGGGAAGCAACATGCGGCTCAGATATTCTTTGTTGATGCCGAAGAGCACGTACGATTGATCCTTGCCGGCGTCGCGGCCACGCAGGAGGGCGTGGACACCGCTGAAGGTTGGCTCCAAACGCGCGTAGTGACCCGTGGCGACGAACTCGGCCCCGACGCTGTCAGCGTAATCGAAGAGCTTGCCGAACTTGATCCAGTTGTTGCACTGCACACAGGGGTTCGGGGTGCGGCCGGCGGTGTATTCGTCGACGAAATAGTCGATGATGCGGCTAAATTCGGCTTCGAGATTCAAGGCGTAAAACGGAATTCCCAAGCGGTCGGCCACGCGGCGGGCATCGGCGGCATCGGCGGCGGTGCAGCAGCCTTGCTTGTGGTCGAGGCGGTTGATGATGGGTAAGCTCTCACTGCCCGCAGCGCCGCCTGCTGAAGCAGGCTCGCCGCAAGCGACCGGGGATTGGTGGCCATGGCGCATGAAGACGCCGATCACCTCGTGGCCCTCGGCGATCAACAGATGGGCCGCGACGCTGGAATCGACTCCGCCGGACATTGCTAAGACAACTCTTGCCATATTTTGAGTTTATGAGGAAATCCGACCGTGGGCTACCGCCAGCGGCTGTGATTATTCCTAGCCGCTGACGGAAGTTAGCGGTTCTTCGGCTAGGAAGAGAGCGTTGAAACGCATATAATGATTGGCTCACTCACACGAAACTTTTTGGGAGTCCCACCGATGGCACTGGAAAAGGAATGGTACGATCGCACGGCCGCGATTCGCACGGCGATTCTCCAGTTGCGGGACTCTCTTTGACGTCGCTAGCAAAGGCCAGCGAATCGTCGATATCGATGCCGAGATGGCAGCCCCTGGTTTTTGGGACAGCCAAGAACAGGCGCAAGCCACGGTGATGGAGCGCAAGTCGCTCGATTCGGTCGTGCGGCCGCTCAATGACGCGCTGCTCGCGAGCAACGATCTCGCGGCAATGCTCGAAATGTCGGAGGAGGACGAATCCTTCGCGGCCGAGGTGCCCGGCGAAGTCGCGCGACTCGAAGAAGTGATCGAGGAGCTTAAGCTCAAGGCGCTGCTCAACGGCACTCACGATGCGGCCGGCGCGATTATGACGATCAACGCCCGCGACGGGGGGACCGACGCCAACGATTGGGCCGAGATGCTCTTGCGGATGTACACGCAGTGGGCGGCGAAGAACGGCTACAGCATCGAGCTGGTGGATCGCCAGGATAATGAAGAGGCAGGCATCAATAATGCGACGATCACCATTCGCGGGCCGATGGCCTACGGTTACTTGCGCGGTGAGACCGGCATGCACCGCTTGGTGCGGATCAGCCCATTCAACAGCGAAGGGAAGCGGCAAACCAGCTTTGCAGCGGTCGACGTGTCGCCGGAGATTGCGGACTCGGTGGCCATTGAAATCGATCCTGACGACATCCGCGAAGATACTTTCCGAGCGAGTGGCGCGGGTGGTCAGCACGTCAATAAAACTTCGAGCGCGATTCGCTTGACGCATATTCCGACGAATATCGTCGTGCAGTGTCAGAATGAGCGAAGCCAGCACAAAAACCGCGCGACCGCTTGGAAGATGCTACGGGCGCGGATGGCACGGATCGAGGAAGAAAAACGTGAGGCCGAGGACGCGATCAAGTATCAGCAGCAGGCCAAAACCGGGTTTGGTTCGCAAATTCGCAATTACTTTCTGCACCCCGACCAACGGGTCAAAGATGCACGCACGAAATATCAAATGGGGAGCTTTAATGCGGTGCTGGACGGCGAAATCCAGGGCTTTTTGGACGCGGTGCTGCGGTGGCGCGCTGGGCAGCCGGTGGAAGAGGGGGATGACGAGTAGTGGGAGAAGCGTCGATTCTCGCTGCGTTGGAAATCGTGCACGATGGCAAAGGAGTGCAGGTCGAGTTCACGAAGATCGACGGGTTGATCTCGCACACGATCTGCTTGGTGAACCCGGACGAGAAAACGCCCGTTCTTGTCTCTCGCATCAATGAACTTGCGCAACCTTGTTTTACGGAGTTGCATCAGCAAGGTGACATGCTGTTTCTTACGGGTGCCAATGGGGCTGGCCATTGGTCGATGAGCGTGCAAAAGGGCGATAGGACGTTCGCGGGCGTTTCAAACCCAAGTCAATCAAAGGCCAATTCATCAGGCCAGTTTCTGCACTTTGATATCGCGTGTCGACTTAAAGAACCCTATCCCTACCTATGCAATCAATATGTTGCGAAGGAAAGCTTTGGATGTAGTAGAACAATTTGGGCCTGTTCCACGATGAATGCCTTTGATATGGCCCGCGGCATGGTGCTACTTGGTGGGCCAATGGAGAACAACGTGTTCTCGCCCGCACCTCACTATTCGATGGACTGCGTTTCGGAGCACGAGATCAGGTTCTCGCCAAAGGATGCGACTGTCGCGTCATTTCCCACGACAATGCGATGGAGCTATGGCGTGTGGAGAATTTGAGAAGATTCTTGCTTTGCCTTCATTCACCGCCCGCTAAAGCGGGCTCGCCGGGCGGTTCTTCGCCTGCGTTCCATGTTTTGCCCGTGCTGTGGTCCACATACGAGGGTGTTTTCGCTTGTGTGCCTTGGATTGGGGCGACCTCGCGGACCCAGATGTTGCGGTAGCGCACGGGGTTGCCGTGGTCTTGTAGCGAGATCGGCATTTGGGCCGCGTGCTGTTTGTAGCTGGCCGGTTCGTGCCAATAGGTGCCCCCTTGGAGTTCGAAATTATTCTGAATCAGGACGCCATTTTGAAACACGGTGATGCGGGCTGGCGATTCGAGCGAGCCATCGTCCTTAAATCGCGGGGCGGTCCAGGCGATGTCGTACACGTTCCATTCGCCGGGGGGACGCATGGCGTTGACCATGGGGGGCGTTTGCTTATAGATCGCACCGGCTTGGCCGTCAGGATAGGTCTTGGCTTGGTAGGAATCGAGCACTTGGAGTTCGTACGTCTCCATCAAGAAAATTCCGCTGTTGCTGCGACCTTGGCCTGAGGCGTCCGACTGAGGTGACGACCATTCGATATGAAGTTGGCAATCGCCGAAACTTTGCTTGGTCTTAATGTTGCCGCCGCCGACAACCGCGTTGCCGTTTTCGACGTGCCACTTTTCGGCTCCCTCCCAGGCGGAAAGGTCTTTGCCGTCGAAAAGGATAATCGCGTCAGAGGGGGGACAATTGCCGCTGCCGGGGGTCACCACTGGGGGCTCGGGCCAAGCGATGCCGGGGAGGTATTCGATGCTCTGGGCGGAGAGGGGAGCTCCGAGCAACAGAGCCAACAAGAATGCTGCGTATGGGGAACTGGAAGCGTGCATGGGTAAAGTGCCTCGGGGAAAAGTCTTGATGCGCCGCCTGCTGAAGCAGGCTCGCCAGGGCGATTATTAGCGACGGATCGCCCGTCCGCAAGGAAAAGCCGTGAGGTCCATTGCCAGGGGGGCTTGTTTGGGCGACAATTTTGGCTTCTTTCGGTTCCGAAAGTCGACGATTCTTCAATTTGTGCCGTAGGAGTTCGCAGTGGTCATGGTCTTTCCGAACATTGAGAAGATCAAACAGGAATACACCGACAAGTACGTGATGGTCGACCCCCAGCGGCCCGAACTCGCGCGATTTGCCGACGTGGTGGGCCAAGTGAAGACCGTCAACATGAGCGGCCGGGCGCTGGTTGAGTTCCTGGATTACCATCTCAATACTGCGTGGTTCGACATCGAGCTTGAATTCTTGAAAGTGGTTGATAAGCCGCTGCCGAAGCCGAAGGAAGAGAAGAAACCGACGGCGAAGGCTGAGGCAAAACCTGTGGAAGCGAAGGCTGCACCAGCCAAAGCCGCCTCACCTGCTGGCAAGCCCTCGACGGCGGATATCTTGGCGAAGCTCAAAGGTGGGGCGGCACCTGCTGCAGGCAAAGCCGATCGCGCGAAGATGTCGGTCGCCGATATGCTGGCGGCAGCACGAGGTGGCGCTGCACCTGCGGCGAAGAGCGAAGCACCTGTTGAAAAGGCACCGCCTACTCCTGCACCCCCGGCTGCTAAGGCATCTGCGCCAGCGCCGCCCGCTGAAGCGGGCTCGCCGGTGAAGATCGACAAGTCGGGGATGAGCGTCGAGCAGATGATCGCTTACTGCCGCGAGAAGGATGCGGATTGATTCACCGCACTTCAAGCATCCGCTCCAGCGCCACCAGCGACCAGTGCGCGATATCGGGATCGACGACAATCGTGTTCACCGGCGTCCCCGCGGCGAGATTTTCGAGGCTCCAGCAAAGGTGCGCGAGATCGATGCGGTACATCGTCGCGCACATGCAGACCACCGGCGAGAGGAAGTGAATTTCCTGCTCGGGGTGCTGTTGTTTGAGGCGGTTCACAAGATGCAGTTCCGTGCCGATGGCCCATTTGGTGCCTGGTGGGGCGGCTTCGACCGTTTTGATGATCTTGCTCGTGGAGCCTGACACGTCGGCGAGTTCAAACACCTCGCGGGGACATTCGGGGTGGACCAAGATTTTGATGCCTGGATGCTTTTCGCGGAGCATAGTCACATGCTCGGGGCGGAACATTTGATGGACGCTGCAATGGCCCTTCCAGAGCAAAACCTTGCTCTTGTGAATTTGCTCGGGCGTGTTGCCGCCAAGTTCCTCGGCGTGCGGATCCCAGACGGGCATCTGGTCGAGCGCGATGCCCATGCCGATGGCCGTGTTGCGGCCCAGGTGTTGGTCGGGGAAGAACATCACGCGCGAAGTTTTGGCGAACGCCCAGTCAAGCGCGGCCTTGGCGTTGCTCGATGTGCAGACGATCCCACCGTGGCGACCGACGAAAGCTTTGAGACTCGCGGCGGAGTTGATGTACGTGACGGGGGTGATGTCGGCGGTGTCGATTACTTCGCCGAGTTGCTCCCAGGCGTCTTCAATCTGGTTGATGCCGGCCATGTCGGCCATCGAGCAGCCGGCGGCAAGGTCCGGCAGGATGACGCGAATCCGCTCGCCGTGGCGTTCGGCCAACTTTTCGGGGCGATTGCCAAGAATGTCGGCGGTCTCGGCCATGAAGTGGACGCCACAAAACGCGATGTAGCGGCAGTCGCGGCTGTCGGCGGCCATTTGGCTCAGTTGATAGCTATCACCGGTGAGGTCGGCCAGCGCGATCACCTCGTCCTGCTGATAATGGTGCCCCAGGATCAGCAATTTCGGCCCCAACTCGTCGCGGACCGCTTGGATGCGTTGCCCTAGCTCCTCGTTGGAGAGCGATTTGTAGGGCTGCAGTTCGAAATGGGGGTTTTCTAGCGCGGTGGCCATCGGTTTTGCGGGGCTCAATTTGGTGCCAGCAGTGAAAAACCCATTATATGGGGGTGAGGTGGGGAAAGACAGGTAAGCCGACATTCCCCATATGGACTGAGCCTGGAACCGATCCAGGCACCGAATGCTCCCCATTTTATTGGTCGTCCCCACCGCGCGTCTAGCGCGTGG
>JAWXAV010000128.1:0-4906 GCA_034439695.1 Bythopirellula sp.
CCCCTAGCCCCTGACCCCTGCTGAATTATGGCTCTACGCCGCATTGGACAAATCCTGGTCGACCTTGGCTACGTTTCCGACGAGCAGCTTGAGCTGTTGGTTGAGGAACAAGAGCAGCGCCCTGGCCAATTGTTGGGTCAGGTGGCCATGGACATGGGCCTCATCAACGACGACCAACTCGCCCAGGCCCTGGGCGAGCAGATGTCGTTACGGACGGTGGCCCTCGGCGATCTCACCATCACGCCCGAGACGCTCTCCAAAGTCACCGAGCCGATGGCCCAGATGTACCGCATCGTGCCGATTGAGTTTGATGGCGATACGCTCACCGTGGCGATGTGCGATCCACAAAACTTGAGTGTCCAAGACGAGCTGCGCACATTCCTCGGCTACAACATCCGCGTGGTGGTTGCCACCGAGCCTGCAGTCCTGGCCGCGCTGGACCGCTATTACGGCGAGAGCAGCGAGAGCGTCGAATCCATTGTTTCCGATCTGGAAAACGACAAAGACCTGGCTGCCGCGGTCGCTGCGGCGGAAGGAAATTCCGTCGACCTGGCGAGCGTCGAGGCGATGGCCGACAGCGCCCCCGTCCGCAAGTTGCTGAACATGGTGCTGCTGCTGGCGATCAAAGACCATGCGAGCGACTTGCACTTCGAGCCGTTTGAAGATGAGTTCCGCATCCGCATCAAGGCCGACGGCGTGCTCTACGAAATGGTGCCCCCGCCGCGTCACTTGGCGTTCGCGATCACGACCCGCATCAAGGTGATGGCGAACCTCGACATCGCCGAACGCCGCCTGCCGCAGGACGGTCGCATCGAGCTCACGGTCGGTGGTCACCCCGTCGACTTGCGCGTGAGCGTGCTCCCCACGATGTTTGGCGAGAGCGTCGTCATGCGGGTGCTTGACCGCTCCGTGGTATCGCTCGACCTGAAAAACGTCGGCATGAACGACGAATTGATGGCCCTGTTCCGCGTAGTGATTTCCAAGCCCAATGGCATTGTCCTGGTGACGGGGCCCACGGGTTCGGGCAAAACGACCACGCTCTACTCGGCCCTCAATGAGCTGAACGTCATCGAAGACAAGCTGATTACCACCGAGGATCCGGTGGAGTACGACATGGAAGGCATTATCCAGGTGCCGATCGACGCCGCGATTGGCAACACGTTTGCGCAATGCTTGCGTTCAATTTTGCGGCAAGATCCGGACAAGATTCTGGTCGGCGAGATTCGCGACTACGAAACGGCTGAAATTGCGATTCAGGCCTCGCTGACCGGTCACATGGTTTTCAGCACGCTGCACACGAACGACGCCCCCAGCACGATTACCCGCCTCAAAGACATGGGGGTGCCGACGTTCTTGATTACCGCCACGGTCGAGGCCATTTTGGCCCAGCGGCTGGTGCGGAAAGTCTGCACCAAGTGCCGTGAGGAGTATGTGCCCAGCAAGGAAATCCTCGACGATTTGCAGCTTTCGGCCGCTCAAATCAAGGGAAAGAAATTTTATCGTGGCTCTGGCTGCGAAAATTGTAACAATACTGGATATAAGGGTCGCGTGGGGCTGTTCGAGCTGATGATCATGAATAATGACCTGCGGGAACTCATCATGCAGAACGCCTCGACCGACGAGCTCCGCAACGCCGCCCAAAAGGGTGGCATGCTCACCTTGCGTGACGCGGGAATGAAAGTTGCTTACGAGGGGGTGACGACTCCCGAGGAAGTTGTGAGAGAAACGATTATAGAAGGATAAAATAATAGGCCATTGGCTGTCGGCCATTGGCTGTCAGCCATTCAGAATCAATCGGAACGAGACAGCAAAATTGAACAGGGAAGCGCGGTTCAAACTTATCTGGCTATCTGGCCAAGAGCCGATAGCTGAGAGCCGATAGCCCTCTGGAACATTCCCATGCCTACTTTTCAATTCGAAGCGATGGATTCGACCGGTGCCGAGATCAAGGACGTGATCGATGCTCCGACCGAAGAAGATGCCCAAGCCACGATTCGGCAAATGGGATACTTCGTCACCAAGATCTCCGTCAAGAAGGCCCGCAAGAAGGCCGAGGGGGGCGGCAGCAAAAAGAAGCGTGGCTTCGTCTTCGGTGGCATCCGATCCAAAGACCTCACCGCGTTCACCCGGCAACTCTCGATTCTGCAAGACGCCGGCCTGCCGATTTTGCGCTCCTTGCGGATTCTCAGCGAACAATCCAAGCCGGGCCGCTTGAAATATTCACTCGAAGATACCTGCGAAGCCATCGAGGCGGGCGACACGCTTTCCGAAGCGATGGCCAAGTCCCCGAAGGCTTTTGACCGCTTGTATGTGAACATGATCAAGGCGGGCGAGGCGGGCGGCGCGCTCGAAGTGATTTTGCAGCGCTTAGCCGACTTCAAGGAACGGGCTGAATCGCTCAAGCGCAAAGTCAAATCCGCGATGATTTACCCGGTGGTGGTGGTCACCGTGGCGGTCGGTATTTTGACGTTCATCATGATCAAGATCGTTCCGAGCTTTCAGGCGATTTTCGACGACTTTGAGCTCGATCTGCCGTTGATGACGGTTTACCTGATCGCGTTCTCGCAGTGGTGCGTCGACTTTTGGTATTTGATTCCCGGCGTGCCGATTGCGATTTGGCTCACGATCAAATTGATTCGCAAATTCAAAGCGGGCCGCATGGGTTGGGACCAATTCACGATCAAGGTGCCCATCTTTGGCAACCTGATTGAGAAGAACATCATGGCCCGCACGTCGCGGACCTTGGGGACGCTGATTTCCTCCGGCGTGCCCATTTTGGAAGCCCTCAACATCACCCGCGAAACGGCCGGCAACGCCGTCTTTGAAAAGCTGTATGCCCGGGTCAGCGAACGCATCCGCGAGGGCGACGCGATCGCCCAGCCGCTCAAGGAATACTCGAAGCTCAGCTTCCATCCCGTGGCCGCATTCTTCTGGTTCTGCTTTATTGGCGGGCCGGTGGGAATTCTGATCTACATGATGAAATACCGCCAGCGCGTCGTCGACGACATTGTGGTGAACATGGTCGACGTCGGCGAAGAAACCGGCGAACTCGACACGATGCTTTACAAAGTGGCGGACACCTACGACGAAGAAGTCGCGGTGCTCACCGACGGCCTCACCAAGCTGATGGAACCCTTGCTCATCATCTTCCTCGGTGGAGCGGTCGGCTTTATCGTGATCGCGCTCTTCATCCCGCTGGTGGAACTGATCAATGGTTTGACGGGGTAGTCGGGGACTGGGGGTTGGGATTTGGGGACTGGGAATCTAAGAATACCAGCCCCTAGCCCCCAGATCCCAGCCCCTCACTGTTCCATTTCGCTACAATCACCTGTGGCAACGGAGCCACTCGGCCCCTGTCGCAGGTTGAGATAAATGGCCATTCAGGGGGGTAAAACGGCGGTTTTGGTCGCATTCTGAGACACAAACCGGCTATGATGACCAAAATAGCCGCGATTCAACGAATCGCACGGAGATTTCGGCAGTGCGCATGGGATTTGCATTAAGTCAGCTAGCTAAGCAGGAGAGATTTGCCATGGAAAAGAAAAACACAGGGACAGCCGCGACGCAACGCGTCGCACGGTGCAAGGGTGAACGTCGCCAACCGTGTGTCGCGTTGCGACACGGCTACGCTGCCTTCACGCTCACCGAACTCTTGGTCGTGATCACGATCATCGCGATTCTGGCCAGCCTCATCACGGCGGGAGCGATGAATGCCATGCGCGCCTCGAAGCGGGCCGCGATCACGCTGGAGATCGGGCAATTGGCCGATGCGATGGAGCGATTTAAGACCAACACGGGCGGGGCGTATCCGCCGAATGCGATGAATGATAACAGCAGCGTAAGCGATCCCAATTACCTGGGAGACTCGATTTCCCAGCAAACGATTAACGATTTTATCCGCAGTTTTCGCAAAGCGTTCCCAAGACACAACGAGCCTGAAGGATTACTGCGCCGTTTGGCAGGCCAAACGGGTAGCTTGCCCGCTGGCAATCCGACCGACCTCGATGGTGGTATGAACGCTGCCGAAGCAATTTACTTTTGGTTGGGCGGGTTCAGTAGCGATCCTGTCTATCCAATCTCAGGCCCCGGAGGTCCCTCGTTTGCCGATGCAACCAATCCTGCAACGGCTCCTGATTTGAGCGACGAGATACTAGAAAACCGCGATCGGCTCTACGAATTTGATTTGACGCGATTAAGTCCACGCACTGATGCCGGAGACTTTGACGGTCGCTGGTTGACTTACGATGTAGTGGTTAATGGTGTTACCCAACAACGCCGCATTAATCTCTGGACCTATGCCCCCAAGAGCTCGGTGAGTTCCTATGCCTACTTTGATACTTCACGCTACGATCCCGTGAACTATGACCTCGATCTATCAGGCGTGTTTGGCTCCAACATTTTCGCGCTCAAGAAACTTCGCGAGGGATTTAGTGGTGCGACGCCGACTCCCGCTGACATTCATTTTGTCAATAAGAAGAAATTTCAAATACTTCACGCAGGACTTGATGACGAATGGGGAGACTTTACCCCCGCTGATATTATGAATTCGACTTCTGTATCCGACGCCAGCAACCTGCTGCTCTTCCCCACCGGTCCCTTCACTGGCGACATTGCCGATACGCTGTCGAACTTCTCGGGCGGCACGTTGGAGAGTGAACAAGAATGAACGGGAAAAGTGGAAAGTGGAAAGGGGAAGGGGGAGGTAGCCGCGAGACAACGTCTCGCACGGCTCTGCTCGTTTCGTGCTGTTCGCCACGCGCCGTGCGACACGTTGTGTCGCGGCTGGGCGTGACGCTCATCGAGCTGCTGATCGCCATCGCGATCATGGCGACGCTGAGCGTGATGTTCCTCGGCGCGTCGCGCGCGGCGATGGAACACTCCCGCGCCTCCCGCACCAAGATGACGA
>JAWXAV010000129.1:0-46870 GCA_034439695.1 Bythopirellula sp.
GGATAGGGGGTTGGGGGCTGGGGACTGGATTTGTTTCCTTTCCCCAGTCCCGAGTCCCCAGTTCCCAGACCCCCAAAAAGCAGCGTGCTAATCGCCAACTGGCTATAAAACCACCCACGCGTCTGATCGATCGCCTCGCTAATAAAATCAGCCGGGAACTGCGATTCAAAGCTCTCTTTTTCGGGTCCGCTTTCTTGCCCGCGATATCCCCACTGTGCGAAAGGCATCGCGCCGCTGTCGTACCAGCAGTCGATCACCTCGGTGACGCGTTCCATCCGCGCATCCTTCGCAAATGGCGAGGCATAAGTCACCGCATCGATGTAGGGCTTATGAATCCGCAAGTCATCGGGAAGCTCCGGATTCGTAACCTTCGCCGCCTCCCAAACCTCAAACCCCTTCGCTTGCGGTTTCGCGAGCAATTCCTCATAACTCCCCACCGCCTCCATCTGCCCCGTCTCGCTACAAACCCAAATCGGCAGCGGCGTCCCCCAATACCGTTCACGCGAGAGCGCCCAATCGACGTTCGATTCCAAAAACTTCCCAAACCGCCCATCGCGAATGTGCTCCGGCAGCCAATTGATTTTGGCATTGTTGGCCAGCATCTGGTCCTTGTAATCGGTCGTGCGAATGAACCAACTCTCACGGGGATACTGAATCAACGGGTCTTCTTCGGCTCGCCAACAGAAGGGGTAATCGTGGAGATACTGTTCTTGATAGAACAGCAAGCCGCGCGTCTTGAGATCGCGAATGATGTCCTTGTCGCAATCCTTCACCCAGCGGCCGCGAACAAATTCCGGCGCTTCGTCAGTAAATTTGCCATCAGGGCCAACACAATTGATTAGCTCTGGGCCCTCCTCGCCAAGAAACCTCGACTGTTCAGCGACAAGCACATCGAAGTCAACTTCACCAAAAGCGGGGGCTTGATGGACGATACCCGAGCCACTATCGGTGGTTACGAAATCGGCTCCGACAACACGCCAGCCGACGTATTCCTCGTCACCATTTTTAAGAGAGCCCGTCCATTGACCGTGTTGCTCTGCTACTATCCACTGTTCATAGTAAAAGTCAAACGGTGGGCGATAGCGTTGTCCGACTAGGTCCTCCCCTTTACACGTCGAATAGACCTTCAATTCTCGTTTAGATTTATCTGCGATTGTCTGAACAAGTTCCTTGGCCATCACCAACTTCTCTTTCGACTGCGAATCGTAGGTGATCGCATATTCGATTTCAGGATGTACGGCAGCGAACTGGTTACTTGGCAAGGTCCAAGGCGTTGTAGTCCAGACCAGGAGAGACGCGTTGTGTAACTTGTCGATCTGGTCACGGATTAGCAGCGGAAACTTCACATACACACTCGGATCAGCCACCTGTCGATAGCCCTGCCCCACTTCACCCGCCGAGAGTGCCGTCCCGCCTTGCGCCCACCACCACACAATCTTGTGCCCACGATAAAGCAGCCCGCGATCAAACAGCGTCTTGAGGCTCCACCACACGCTTTCGATGTAGCTTTGGTGATAGGTGACATACGCCGCGTCGAGGTCGACCCAAAAGCCTAGCCGCTCGGTGAGCCGTCGCCACTCCTGCATGTACCGCCAGACGCTTTGTTGGCATTTTTGAATGAACGGTTCGATCCCGAAGGCTTCAATCTCTTCCTTCGAGTGGATACCCATCTCCTTGCAGACTTCCACCTCGACGGGCAGGCCGTGCGTGTCCCACCCCGCCTTGCGTTCGCAGCGATAGCCCCGCATCGTTTTGTAGCGGGGAAACAAATCCTTGATCGCCCGCGTCAGGCAATGCCCCGGATGCGGCATCCCATTGGCCGTGGGAGGGCCTTCGTAGAACACGAACGGCGGAGCACCCTCGCGGGCCGCCAAAGATTTGGCATATATCTCGCGCTCTTTCCAAAACGCACCAACAGCCAACTCCCGCTGTGGAAATCCTTCACTCTTATCAATCGTGGGAAACATGGTGCCTGCTATGGTTCAGCGGGGCTCCATTGCTCTCGCAGGGTCGCACCCAAGTTAAGAAAAACTTTCACGCAGAGGCGCGGAGAACGCGAAGATTTTGTCATCCCGAGGGGAGTTCCGCGACCAGAGGGATCTGGTTTGCACTATCTACACGCATTGAAAACGTGAAAGACTCGAAGCCAGATTCCTCAAGTCGCGGAACTCCTTTCGGAATGACAATTACTCTTACTCCGCGACCTCAGCGCCTCTGCGTGAGACATTCTTATTCCTCGTCAAAGTCGGGATCGTCACTAAACGGCGAGTCCTCGTCGGCATCCGCGTCGGTGTCGTTGTCGAACGTGTCGGGAAATTCCTCGTCTTCCTTGAGATCGTCTTCCCAATCCTCCTCGAAGTCGTCGTCAAAATCATCGTCGAAGTCGTCGTCGTCAAAATCATCGAACGGATCGTCCAACTCCGCGACCAAGCTCGACGGCGCAAAGTTCCATTTCCAGGCCTCGCTCGTGTCCGCGTCAGCCTGCCCCAGTGATGCTAGCAATCCCACACCCATCTGTCCCACCTATTGTTGTTTTAGACAACTTCAACGAATCCCATGTTCAGCTAACCATGTCAGCCCCGCGACCTAACTCGTGTTCCACGGGGCCTTTAATTGGCCTGACTCTAATTGTAGGGGCGGATTCTGCCCCACGACACCCGTTCTTGTCAAGTTAAAGTCCTGTAGCCGCAGTTCAACGAACCGCACGGCGCCTTCGCAAGCTGAAGTTGGTGAAATCGGCAATTCAGGATAAACTCAGCACAAGCCGCGATGCAACGCATCGCCAGCCGTGTTTCAACGAAACACACGGCAGAAGCCATTTTCCGTCGGCCGCAAGGAGGCTCCGATGTCGCATCCCCCGCTCCGCTTCGTTCATGCCAGCGATTTTCACCTCGAACGCCCCATGGGTGGCGTGGCCGAGGTTCCTGCGGCTTTGCGAGAATTGTTCCTGGAGGCCCCGTTTGCCGCCGCTCGGCAGGTGTTTGAAACGGCCCTGGCCGAGAACGCCGACGCCCTGTTCCTGTCGGGAGACTTATTAAACTGCGAACTGGCCGGCCCGCGCGCGGTGGTTTTCCTCCGCGAGCAGTTCCAGCGGCTCGCCGAGCACAAGATTCCCGTCTACTGGGCCTGTGGCGAAGTGGACGCCCCCGACACCTGGCCCGCCAGTGCCAAGCTGCCGTCGAATGTTCATATCTTTCCAGTCGGTCGCGTCGAGAACATCGATCTCTTGCGTGATGGTCAGCCAATCGCGCGGATTCAAGGCATCAGCCGCACCCCCGGCGTTTCACCCGACGACAGCGGCTTTCACCGCGAGGCCCTCGGCCTGTTCACGGTCGGCGTGGCCTACGGCACGGCAGCCTCCGCCGGCGCCGAAGGGGATCGCGTCGATTACATGGCCCTTGGTGGCCAACATCAACGACAAACCGTCGATCAATCGCCGGGCATCGCCCACTATTGTGGCACGCCCCAAGGCCGCGATCCCGAAGAAACCGGCCCGCGCGGTTGCACGGTGATCTATGTCGATGACGCCGGTCATGTGAAAACCAACTTCGTCGCCACCGACGCTGTCCGTTGGCTGGCCGAGGAAATCGAAATCACCGCCGGCACCGACGAAGACGCCCTGCTCCTGCAAATCGAAGAACGCATCGGCAAGCTGCAAACCAAGCACCACGGCAGCGAGTTGTTAATCACTTGGCAAATCACCGGCCACGGTGGCGTGCTCAATCACATCCGCACCGGCGGCATCAGCGACAAAATGGTCGAAGTGTTACGCGAACGCTTTGCAAAAGCAAAACCGGGTGTCTGGACCGTGGCCATCGAATGCGATTCACCGCTCGACGTGCCGCAGGAGTGGCTCGACGAGGAAACGATCATGGGTGACTTGCTCCGCGATTTCCGCAAGTTGGAAGATGACCCCACGATTGACCTCGCCCTCGACGAATTCCTCCCCGCCGAGTTTCGCGAAACGCAATTCGCGGAGGTAGCCACCATCGCTCCCGAAGATCGAGCCCAACTCCTCTGGGCCGCCTCCAAACTCGGCGTCGACCTCATGGACGGAGAAGAAGTACTGACCGCATAAACGAAACTAGTTTCAAGAACTCTCGCAAAGGCGCGAAGGCGCAAATTAATACCCAAAACAATGAATTCATTGCGCCTTCGCGCCTTTGCGAGAGACACAATTGAGTAGCCGTGATGCAACGCATCACACGGAAATACCATGAAAATCACCGAAGTACACATCGACGGCTTTGGCGTCTGGCACGACCTCAAACTCGGCGGCCTCTCGCCGCAACTCACAGCGTTCTAC
The DNA here is from genome assembly GCA_034439695.1 of Bythopirellula sp. GTDB lineage: Bacteria > Planctomycetota > Planctomycetia > Pirellulales > Lacipirellulaceae > Bythopirellula. The sequence continues at coordinate 4,307 of JAWXAV010000129.1, forward strand.
GGTGCCAACGAAGCTGGCAAGACCACGCTCATGCAGTTCATGCGCGGCGTCCTGTACGGCGTGTCGCCCAAACGCCGCAGCCGTTATCTCCCACCGCTCAACGGCGGTCGCCCCGGTGGTTCGCTCCGAATTGTCGAAGATGGCCAAGCCTTGCATGTCACGCGATTTGCCGACCGTGGTCCTGATGATCTCGGTTTGGTCACGATTGTCGATGAAGTCGGCCACGCCACCGGTGATCGCCTCTTGCGCGACGCCTTGGCCGGCGTTGATGAGAAAACTTACGAAAATGTTTTTGCCCTCGGCCTCGGCGAAATCCAGCAACTCGCCACCCTCAGCGACACCCAAGCCTCGGAGTGGCTCTACCGGCTCACCTCGGGCCTCGACCGCGTCAGCTTATACGACGTTATCCAAGGCCTGCGCAAAACGCGCAAGAATCTGCTCTCAGGCCGTGAACAGGATTCGCTCATCGCCCAGCTACTCACCCGCCGCGAAGTGCTGCGGGGCGAGATCAGCCAACTCTCGCAGCAGAATCGCCGCTGGTCGCAACTGGCGATTCGCATCGAAGAACTCGATGCCGAGATTCTCGCCCAGGAAGCGAAAGTCGCCGAGCACGAACGCCGGGCCCGCACCATCGAAATCGCCGTCGGCCTCAAGGAAAACTGGCGTCGCCGCGCGAAGCTCACCTCGCAACTCCTGCAATTCAACAGCTCAATCCAACTCCCCGAAGATGCCGGCGCGCGGCTCGACGCCCTCAATCGTAAACTCGAAGAACATCAACGCGAAGCCGACATCCTCGAAGGCCAACGCCGCCAACTCCGCGAGGAAACCGATCGGCTCGGCATCAACGAACTGCTCGTGCAAAACGCCGCACGGATCGACGCCCTCGGGGAGCAACGCGACTGGCTGATTTCCTTGGATCGCCAAATCGACGATCTCGACACCGAAGCCAAGGACATTCACAAGCGGTTCACGAACGAACAGGAACGGCTCGCGTCTCTCTTGGGCATCACCAAGAGCGAGCACTTGAAGCAATTCACCACGGCTGAATTCGAGAACCTTGAACCGCTCCTCGACGACATTCAAGCCGCGCAGAAGAAAGTCGATGCCGCCACCAAGGAAGTCGACGCCCTCACCGAGAACGAACGCTCGCTCAAAGTCCGCATCGACTCGGCGATCGTTGGCGGCGAATCGCATGGCCTGCCGATGGATTTGCAGGAAGCAAGCGACTTGGTGGCCCAACTCCGCCGCCGCTTGCAAGTCGAACAACGGCTCGAACAAGCCCGCAGCCACGAAATCGATCTTGAACATCAAAGCCATGAACTCTTGGAAGACCAGGTGATGCCGCTCTGGCTGTTCGGTTGGACGCTCGCCGCGGTGGTTCTCGGCTCGCTCATGGTCGGGCTCTGGCTCTGGGTTCCCAACAACCCGCTCGGCAATCACGGCAGCCTGATCGCGCTTGGTGGCCTCGGTGCGACGATCTTCATGTTCGTTTTCAAATTCTTCACCGAAGACGCCGCCGCCGACAAACTCGACGCCTGCCAACGGCAGATGGAATCGCTCACTCGGCAGCGTGAGGAAGCCGAAAAAGAAAAAGAAGTGCTTGACGCCGAGTTGCCGCTGACCGACGGCTCGGTCGTGCTGCGGCTCCAAGCCGCGGAAAAACATCTCGCGGAACTCGAAAACGTGCTCCCCGTCGAAGCCCAACGCAAACGGGCCGGACATGAAGTTTCCACCGCCCAATCCCGGCTCGAACAAGCACAAGCCCAGTTGGAAAAAGCCACGGCCGCTTGGCGGACCAAGCTGGTCGGCCTGGGGATTTCCGAAAAGCTTGATCCGTTGCGCTTCGCCGCCGTGGCCGAACGCTTTGCCGCGCTCGGTGATTTGGAAGAGCGCGTCACCTTGCGCCGCGAGGAAATCATCGCCCGCCAGCGCGAACACGCCACTCTCACCCGCCGCATTCATGATCTCGCACTGGAAGTCGGCTGCGTGCTCTTACCCAAGAAATCTGAGTCTCCCAAGTCCGTCGATTTGACGAAAGCCGTTGATCCACATATTTCGCTGGCCACTCCTATCGATCAACTCGAGCACCTCGTCGCCGAGCGTCGTAAACAACTGGCCGGCGTGGAACGCCGCGTGCAGCTTTTCGAGCGTGCCAAGGAACTCAAAGCCCAAGAACGCGAGCATCGTCGGACCGTGGCCGGGATTCGCCGCCGTCGCGAGGGTTTGTTTCACGCCGCCGATTGCGAGGACGAAGTCGCCTATCGCCGCGTCATTGAGGATCAACAACAGGCTTACAAGCTGCGCGCCCAACGCGAAAGCGTCACCCGCGAGATTGCCGCCGCCATCGGCACGCACGCCCCCGAAGACACCTTCGCGTCGTTACTCTCGCCGGAAAATATCGACAAGCTCGACGACCTGTGGGAACAATTCTCGCAGCAACTTGAAGCGGCTCAGAGCGAACTCAAATCACTCGTCGACGGACGCGGTGCGCGTCGCCATGAGCAGCGTCTGTTGGCCGAAGATCGCTCCCTGGCCGAACGGCAACTCGAGCTAAGCTGCCTGGAAAAACAACTCGAGAATGCACGACAAGAATGGCGCGAACATGCGACCGTCAGCCGCGTCCTCGAACGTCTCCGGCATCACTACGAAAAGAACCGCCAGCCAGAAACGCTCTCCGAGGCGAGCCGCTACATGGCGCAACTCACCGGCGGGGAATACGTGCGAGTCTGGACCCCCATCGCCGACGACATTCTGCTCGTGGAAAACTCCGCCGGCCAATCGCTCCAAGTCGAAGTGCTCAGCCGCGGCACCCGCGAACAATTGTTCCTCAGCATCCGCCTGGCCGTGGTTTCCACCTTCGCCAAACGGGGTGTGCAACTGCCGATGGTCCTCGACGACGTGCTCGTGAACTTCGACGCGGTCCGCACCCAACGCGCCGCCGAGGTGCTCCGCGATTTCGCCGCCGGCGGTCACCAAGTCATGCTTTTCACCTGCCACGAACACATGTGGCAAATGTTCAAGACGCTCGACACCGATTGCCGTCGCCTACCGAACCGCTTCGGCGAAACGGTGGAAATCATCCCCGACGAGCCGTTTGTCGTGGAGGAAATCATCGAGGCCGAAATTATTGAGAAAGGGCCGAAACCGAAAAAGCCTCGCAAACAGCGCCGCGTAATTGTGCAAGAAGTGATCGCCCCCGAGCCGGTCGATTTCTACGATTACCCTTTCGTCGAACGAATCGAACAAGAAACCGTCCGCACCCCTGCGGCAGTGAGCAACGTCGTGACCGAATACACGGTCCCCGTCGCCGAGACCACCTACGAATGGCTCATCGACGAGGAAGAAGAAAACGACTACGCCCCCCTCTTCCGCGACCACCTCGAACCAAGGCGCGCGTAAGAGATTGTTCGCAGCCGTGTCGCAACGCGACACACGGCCCAAGCATGGTACAATCATTAGATTGCCAACTTGAGGAAACTATCATGGCCGACTCCAAAACAGAACAAAGGCTTGCTGAACTTGAAAAAGAGCTAGCCACCCTGCGCAAGAAGGTGGATTCACTCACGAATCCTATTCCATGGTGGGAACGTATCGCAGGCACCTTTGCCGGCGACCCGGCTTACAAACAAGCCATGAAGTTGGGCAAACAATTTCGCCGTTCCAAAGAAGCAAATGGCTCATAGGGCGTGGTGGTCATGCTCATTCTTGACACGGACCATATGAGTCTCTTGGAGTGGGGCGGAAATGAATCGTCCTTGCTACGAGAACGACTCGCCGACTACGACTCGCAAGAAGTAGCAACTACAATTATCACTTATGAAGAACAGATTCGGGGCTGGATGGCCTATATCGCCCGAGCAAAATCTCTCGGTCAACAAATCGAAGGCTACCGTCGCCTAAGAAATCAGTTAGAAAATTATCGGCAGATTCCGATACTTGATTTTGATAACCATGCAGGTGATCTTTATCAGCAGCTTCGCCGTAGTCGAATTCGCGTCGGCAGCATGGACCTCAAAATCGCTGCTGTCGCAATGGCGCATGATGCTACGCTATTAACTCGCAATGAACGCGATTTTGCCCAGGTCTCAGGGTTGAAAATCGAAGATTGGACAACATAGTTTCTAAGCAAATCGAGACTGCGAGATGACCTACGAAGCGACGATCATTAACGGCGTCATTCAATTGCCCGCGCATGTGCAACTGCCAGAAAACTCACGGGTACTAATCGTTGTACCGCCAGAATCACCAATTCCGCCGCAGCGAATCCCGACGCCTCAGCTGGCGCATCACGAGCAAGCAATAGACTTCCAAATGGATGTCCGGGAGATTGCTTATGCCGGCGTATAACTCGACCGACTCATTCGTGTGATTCGTCAGATTCGTGGTCACTCTCCCCCCGTCCCCACAAACTCACATTTCCACGTTCACATCGCTGGCCATGGCCAACTCTCGGTTCCGCAGGAGGTCAATCTTGTCGAATTCGCGTCGCAGGAAGAGGACCGACAAGGCGATCACTCCTAGGAACATGCCCGTGATGACCACGAATTGATTCCTGCCGCCATAGGTTGCAAAGAAGTCTTGGGTTGGCGTGAAAGAATTGAAATCGAAAACTAGCCGCATTACAAAGGCGGTGAAATTCGCGGCCATGTGAATCAGAATGCACGCTCCGACGCTCCTGGAACGATAGTAAACCCAGCCCATGAATATCCCGAGCACCACTCCCGTGACGAATTGCCAGGGATTGAGGTGTACGAGGCCAAAGGCCACGCTCGAAACCAGGATCGCGGTCAAGGGCCGATAACGCTTCAAAAGGCCATCGAGCATGATGCCACGAAAAATAAGCTCCTCGATAATTGGAGCAGCAAGGACTAAAAAAGCAAACGTCGCCGCTCCCGTTTGTTCGCCCGCACCTCGCAAGGCTTCCCCAATTTCATCGGGCATGGGAATCAAACTCGCGATCGGACCGACAACTCTCAGGAGCAGCGCCACGGAGCCTAGCATCAAAGGAATCACCAGCTTCCACGAGTCCATGCGCAAATTGTAGGTCGAAGATCCCAATTTCCTTCGTCGAATGGAATGCACCGCAGCGAACGACAAACCCATGGCCGCCAGGTAGTAAAGAAGCATCGAAACTTCGTTTCCCACTTTTGGTGCCAACAACATGAGCGGCGCGCAGCCAATCAAGAACACAATCACAATGCAAACGATCCCGACGCTTTGCCAGATCGAGGGGTATGTCGGAGGGGTGGACGAAGGGCTTGCTGAGTCTGCGCTCACTTGTTCTGACACGGAATCGATTGGCAAACCGTCGTCGGGAGCGTCCATAAGAACGCCTTTCTACAAATCCCCCTTACAACAACCCTGGGAAGGGCTAGTGGAGGGTTCTGGTAAAGAGCAGACAACAAGACAAGAACTTTCTTGAGCACCAGTCAAGATACCCAAAAGATTCTATCGGGCTGGCTAACCGACACAATCCATGGGGCGAGCCAGTAGCGCGGGCACCGACGCGGAGCGTTGGTCGGCCTGGAGTTTGTCACGTGTGGCCAAAAAAGGTCGTTGAAATCGAGCGCGGAATTCGTTAGCATAAAATTTACGCACAAACTCTGCGTTTCTCCCAACTCTCCTTTCTGGATGAGTTCTTTCCCCGCGTACCCCTCTGTAGGACTATTTCCAAACGCGACTAAAATCGCGATTTTTTGCGGCGCAATCACAATATGTAGGGGCTGCCGGCAAGTGAGCCACGAGATCGTGTGGTCGAACCCGCTAATCCCGAACCCGCCGACCGCTAATCCGTCTCGCGGCTTCGTCGACCAAATCGCGGTATTTGTTCCGCACGTCGAGATAGCTCCAAAAAAGATACAAATTTCCCGCTCCCGACCCGCTCAAAAGCACCCAGGAAAGCAAGAGCGGAAACACCGGCCCGGTCGGCGTCGCGGGTGTTTGCGCTGCAGGCTGCTGAGGTTGCGGCTTCGTATCCCAATTAAAACTGGTTGGTGCTGGCTGTGTGCTGACGGTTTGAGGACTCGCGACCGGTTGCTGACCAATGGGCAAACCATTGGCCCCTTGGATGGCGGCATTCGCGGGTTGATTGAGCATGTCGCGGCGAATTTCCGGCGTGGAAGAAGCTTGCGTCGGAGTAGGTGTGATCGGCGATTGTTGGTTACCGGTCGTCGGTGTGAACGGCGGGAAACTCGGCCCTGAATTCGCCCGTGGTTCAACGGTTCCTGGAACACTGCGGCTGTCGGCAGTCGCAACTCCCAAAATCTGCGGCTGCAAAACGTTGCCATACCGATCAACCTGATTGTTCTGCGGGGCGCTGCCAGGCGGAGTATTGTTTTGTGGCAGAATACTGCCATTCGATTGCGTAAACGACGGCGCTGCACTGTAGCGGTTGCCATTCTGCAAATTGGGATTCGCCGTGTTTCCCGCCGCTTTCGGCTGATTCGCAACTCCGGGCACGCTGCTTTGCCAGTTACCAACAGGGCTAGAATTTGTTGGACTGGAACTAATCGGCTGATCGAGCCGCCGCCGAGAATTTGTGGCCGTGCCAGAATCGATGGGAGGAATTTGCTGTTGCGGCTGACGATTGTCGTAATTCTGTGTATTCGCGCTTCCTGGCGGCATAATCTGTCCAGCACTTCCCGCCACCGGCTCCGTGCCGAAAAGTTGGCGAATGTCGGCAGTTGCCGAATCTCCAACATTCTTCAAGTTATTCCCCAACTGCTGTCCCGCGCGGTCCACCGCATTGGAAATGCTCTGCCCCGCATCAGGCGGCAAAATGTCCTGCGTGGCTTCATTGATCGTATCGCGCACGGCTTGCCCACCGTTTTGCAGTGAGCGCGCAAACGCATCTTGGGTGTTGGAAATTGCTTCGTTGACCGGCAAGATTTGCCCATTCGCGGGCTGTTGATAGCCGTTATTCGTGGTGTACTGCGTCTCAACAACGCCCTCTCGTGGCTGCTTCTCGTCCGCTGGCCAGGGCTTGAAATTCGTGACCAGCGTCTGCTGCGGCACGCTGCCATTGCCAACAGTGATGCGAATCCGACTGATCGGCCGAATATGTTCGGGAACCTCCACCGATAGCGGGATCGATTCGCCGCGCTTGAGCGAATTGACCAACTCGGGTTCGAGTTGCACAACGCACTCATAACTTGGGCTACCATCGGGCATCGGCTGCCAACCACAGACGATACCCATCACCGCGACAAAGCTCAGTTTCAGAGCAAATGAGGCAACCAGCGCAGCACTCATGGTCGAATCCCTTCAGCGAAAAATCCTGTCATCGATCCCTCGATTGGAATCACTCGACTGCCATTCTAACCCGCCCCAACAAAATCTCCTAGACAAGCTAGCAGCGCCAGTAGTGATTCGCACGGTGAATGATAGCACCCGTAAAATCTCAGAAACTCAAGGCTGCTCTTTGGCAGGCATGATGGTCGATTCCTCCTCTGGTGCAGAAGCGGCTGCTTCCACCGCGTCGATCACAGGCTGTAAAGCCACGGGAAGTTCGTGTCCCATGTGCTCGATTTCCTTATTGAGCATATTGATGAGAGCCTGCAAGAAGGCCACCAACATAGGTCCCACCAAAATGCCAATTGGCCCCAAAACTTGTACCCCGCCAATCACGCTCAGCAGCGCCAGCAGCGGATGCAGATTCGCCTGTCCATGCAGAATATACGGCTTGATCACGTTATCGACCATCGACACAACTCCCCCACAATAAGCAGCCAAAACAAGTGCGGCCGTGGTGCGTTGCTCATGGAAATAGAGAAACAGGCAGACGGGAATCCAAATCGCCGCGGCCCCCACGAACGGAATCATCGCCAGAAAAATCGTGATCGCGGTGAGAAAGAAAATTTTGTCTAGCCCCACAAAATAAAAGCCAATCCCCGCGAGCAGGCCTTGGATAATTGCCGACAACAAGGTCGCCACAACGACTGAGCGGCTGACGTCGCTGAACTTTTCGAGGAGCTCACGTTCATAAGCGTCATCGAGCGGCGACATCCGCATCAGGGCGATCAACATGTAGGGCCCGTCGGCCAAGAAGTAATACGTCGAGATGACCATAATCGCGAGCCCCACGAGCGTACTGGTAAGTATTTGAAGACCGCCGACGGCAATTGGCGTTACCGTGCTCAACAAATGTGAGCGGACTATTTCATCGACTTTGGCAACGTTTTGTTCAGGTAAATTGAATCTCGCCAGCAGTCTATTTAATTCGCCCACAATTTGGCTAATAAAACTGTAGAGGGCGTCTTTCTTGTCAATTTCCTGATCGTCACCGCCAACCGCCGTTTGTTCGTTGGTATCGGTTTCGACGGCGACTTCTTCTTCGACGGCGGCCACAGCGTACGGCGAATACAATTCCATGCCTTCCGAGACCGCGCGCAGGGCCAGCGTCAGCGTGGGCAACAGCACGATCAAGACAATCACGAGCGTGGTCAGCGCCGCCGCTATCCGCCTGTGTCGGCCCACCTTGCTGAGAATCCACAGATGCACGGGCTTGAAAATCACCACCAAGACCGCGGAAAGAAACAGCGGGATGATGAATAGCACCATCACCTCGAAGAATTTCATGCCGATCAACAGCACGATGACTAGCAGCACAATGAACGAAACGACACGTGGCACGAGGTGCTCCTTATCGGCAAAGTCTCACGAATGAGTGTTTTTATTCAGCAAAGTCATTCTAAAAGGCAAAGTCAACTTCGTGAAAGACAAGAATTGCCTGATCTCGCAATTCTTGGCACCCACAATTCTCCGCACAAATGCAGCTTTTGGCCGTTGGCCGAGTTTCTGCTATTCTGGAGAAAGGTCTCTCACTCCTCAATCATCCCTCTGATACATGATAAGTGTTGTTATCCCCACCCTGAACGAAGCGCCATGCCTCGAGGAGTTGCACGAACAGCTTGCGGCGGTGGCGGCTGCGCGGGGGTATGAGATGCAGATCATCTTTGTGGATGATGGCTCGACGGATGGCTCCTGGAAAACCATCGAAAAATTAGCTCGCTTGGATTCCCGCGTGCTGGGCATCCGCTTCCGCCGCAACTTCGGCAAAGCCGCCGCTCTGAGTGCGGGTTTCGATGCGGCCACTGGCGAAACTATCATCACCATGGATGCCGACCTGCAAGACGATCCCGCGGAAATTCCGAACCTCATCGCCAAGCTCGAAGAAGGCTTCGACGTGGTGAACGGCTGGAAACGCGAACGACACGACCCATGGCACAAGACTTGGCCCTCAAAAATATTCAACAAGTTGGTGAGCGCCATGACCGGCGTGCGGCTGCACGACCACAATTGTGGTCTCAAATGTTTTCGCCGCGCGGTGATCAACGAAGTTCGGCTGTACGGCGAGCTCCATCGGTTTGTTCCCGTGCTCGCGGCGGCTCGCGGATTTCGCGTGGGTGAGGTCGTCGTCAAACATCGGCCGCGCCTGTTCGGCGAATCGAAATACGGCTGGTCACGGATTCCCAAGGGATTGCTCGATCTCTTAACGGTGCGCTTCATCACGCGATTCAACCAACGCCCGCAGCATTGGTTGGGCATGGCTGCTCTTTCTTCGCTCATGCTCGGCGTCGTCGGCATGGGTTATCTGGCGATTCACTGGTGCTTGTCGCGACTTCCCGGTAGCGTGCCGATTCATTTGCATGAAACCGCCGCCATGTACTATTCGCTTGTCATGTTACTGATTGGGTCGCAACTCTTGGCCTTGGGGTTTGTGGCGGAATTGATTTCCGCGCTGTTGTCGCGCGATTCCGACGCTTATTCGATCGCGTCACACACACAGCCGGAAAAACAAGTTCCTCTCGAAATGCCGGCAACCGTTGCTCATTCCAGCGAGAACCCAGAACCATGAGCCCGCCCGATCGCGCTGCTCAGGCCTCACTGCGTTGGGGTGTCTATGCAATTCTCATCACGCTGGCCGTCGGAAACATGACGGGCCGTTTGCAGTCGGTGAATTCGATTAATCGCATCGACCTTGAAAATCACGTAATCAATCGCGAATTGCAGAAGATTAAGCAGCAACTCCAAACGCAAAATCTTGCTGAGGAAGAAATTACCGAACAACTCGCCGCCGCGCGCGTGCGCATCGCTCGGGAACACCAACTGCAACGCCCTTTTTTGAGTGCCAACGACCGCAGCCGCTGGCTTGCCATTCGCGCGCTGGTAGAACTCGGCACGTATGAAATTGACTCTCTCATTGACCGCGACGTGTGGAACACCATCGACATGGTCCAGCACAGTGGAGACGATGGCGAGCTCCATTTGTATTCCAGCAAGCCCCCGCTCTTGATCACACTGCTAGCCGGCGAGTATTGGGTCATTCACAAACTCACGGGAATGACGCTCGCCGAGCATCCCTATTTTGTTGGCCGATTGATGCTGTTCACGGTCAACATCCTGCCGCTGGCTTGGATGCTGGTAATTGTCGCACAATTGGCCGAACGGTTTGGGAAAACCGATTGGGCGCGAATTTTCGTGGTTGCGACGGCCTGCTTTGGCACGCTGCTGACCACCTTTGCCGTGGTGCTCAACAATCACATCATCGCCGCCGTGAGTGCCGCGATTGCCTTCGCCAGCTTTGCACGGATTTGGTGCGATGGCTCAACTCGCACACGTGACTACGCCGCTTGCGGCTTAGCGGCCGCCTTCACCGCCGCCAACGAACTTCCTGCCTTGGCAATGTTCGCGCTCATGGCGTTGGCCCTTTTGACCCGTGACCGTCGTGCTTGGCTCGTCGGCTTTCTGCCGCCGGCACTGGTTATCGCGTTGGCCAGCTTCGGCACGAACTATGCGGCCCATGGGACTTTATCGCCACCCTATGCCCATCGCAGTACGGCCAAAGCCGAGGATAATTGGTATCAGTACAAATACACGGTCGAAGGCGTGGAACTCGAAAGCTATTGGGCAAATCGCCAAGGGATTGACCGTGGCGAAGAATCAAAACTTACTTACGGCTGGCACTGTCTATTCGGTCATCACGGCGTGTTTTCGCTCACTCCCGTCTGGCTGTTGAGCATGGCCGGCCTCATCATGTGGTGGCGTTCCGCGGAACGCGCTGAGGGTCAGATTGCGCTCGGCATTGCCGTACTTACCATCGTTTGCCTGACATTCTTTCTCGCCCTACGGCCACTCGAAGATCGCAATTACGGCGGCATGACCAGCGGTTTCCGCTGGATGTTTTGGTTCGCACCGCTCTGGCTCTGGGCGATGCTACCCGCCGTGGATCGCTTGGCAGCTTCTCGTACGGGAAAAGCGTTCTGCCTTGTGCTGCTCTTGATTTCCGTGCTCTCGGCGAGCTACCCCACCTGGAATCCGTGGACGCATCCCTGGATTTTCAACGGTATGGAATCGCTGGGCTGGATGGGAAGCTAACACCCACGGTGGTCATGGGTAGTTATGGGCAAGGTTGAGAAACACAAGATACTGTTTCCGCATTAGACTTAGGTGTGTTCGGTGGGGAGAGAAAATGTCTATTGGTAGTGGCTGGTCTGGCCGGACCCACGAGATGGTGTGGTTTGGCGAGAAAAAACTCGCGTTTTTAACGTTGTCGGATCCAATTCCCACGAATTGTCGTGTGCCCCTCCAACCCAATTATCAAGGAACCGCTGCCTAAACATACTTTGGCGCATCGCTGATTCTATCACAAACGGGTGGCCAATATTAGTCACTAGTATTGGCCGCGCAGGATTTTGATGTCAAACCGAGGCGCGAATTTGTTGGGGAAGAGGATGGCCACGAAAAGCACGAAAAGGCACAAAAAAGAGTGACCGCTGATCCACGCTGAGGGGCGCTAATAAGAAAGCATTAATGGGAGGTAGCGATGATAGAAAAAGACGGAGCATAACGATAATTAATAAATCGTTCGACCCGTTGTTTATTCGTTTTTTACTTAAGCTCGCAGAGGCTCTTTCGGTACAAGTCGCAATTCCACTTTCAATTTGAGCGCATTTGCGATTCGTTCCAACATCGAAAGCAAGTGCCCCTCGTAGTCAGCGCTTTCTAACTGCGAAATAACGGGCTGTTTCGATTCAATTAAATCCGCGAGCTGTTGTTGAGTTAAGCCCGCAGCGATGCGAGCGTCGTAGATCATTTGTGCAATTTCAAAGGATTGACGATAAGCTTGCACTTGAGAATCGTTGCGCGGATCAATCCCGGTTGCTTGATGAATGATATCAAGACCATTGGTGATTTTCTTAACCATTCAAGTTTCTTCCTCTGATACAGGTTTTTCAGGAATTTTAGTGGGTGAATTTTCTACTCTCGACGCGGATTGTTTTTGTCCTAGTTATTGGCACATGCTTCTGATATCCCGTCAGGGATTATATCTTTCAGCCCAGAGTTAGATAACAGGAGCCTTGGCGAGTGTTTTCTTACCCTGGGTCAGGTCACCAAACAATTTCTCGTCCGAGGGGTAAGCCTCGGGTTCCGACGGATCGCTGCCGAGGACGAAATTCTCCGTACTCTTTTCGGCCTCGTTAACATTTGTGCGGTACACGAAGCTTGTTGCTCGGCCGAGGAATGTTCGTGAATGCTCACCCAGGGTAGCAACAAAATTCGTGAAACTCATTTTGCCGCAACCCTGGGCTAAATGATTTAATCCCTGACGGGATACCAGAGGCGTTCACCGAGCAAAACACTTTCCCGGCAGGGTCCACTTATGATCCACTATAATTCCTGAAAAACCATGATACCTGATTTGAAAATCATTCTATCATTTCCCCCGGCAACTCCAACTTATCCCAAGCTTTGGAGAGCGGGGCGGTGACGTTTACTGGTTCTTGCGTCATGGGATGGCGGAAGCCAATTGAGCGGGCGTGGAGGGCGATGGGGCGTTCGCGGGGGTCTTCCTTGGGTTCGCCGAATGCGATTTGGCTGCCGTAATCTTCGTCGCCCACGACAACGTAACCACGCGATTTTGCTTGAATGCGAATCTGGTGTGTGCGGCCTGTTTCGAGTTCGATTTCTAGCCAAGTTCCTAGCGGAGAATGCCACAGCACGCGGTAGTGCAGAATCGCGTGTTTCGCGGCGGGATGATCGGCGGTGACGATTTCCGGTTGGGGAATGCCGTGGCGTTTGTGGAGGTAGTCGGTCCAAGTCCCCTCGTCGGGGGTGACATGCCCCGAAACAAATGCCCAATAAATCTTGCTGATGGTGCGGTCGGCGAACTGCGCACAAATTCGCTGGGCCGCGCGGACATGACGGGCGAAGATCAGTGCGCCGGTCGTCGGACGGTCCATGCGATGGGTGATGCCGAGATAGATGTTGGCGTCGGGCGGCTTGCCTTCTTGTTGGCGGTAATACTCCTTGACGCGGACTTCCATGCTGTCGATGCCGCGCGGGGCTTGGGTCAACACGCCCGCCTCTTTGTTCACGACGAGGCACGGGCCGTTTTCGTAGAGAATTTCCAACGGGGGCGAGCTCAATTCCATGCTACAAACGATCCAGCCATTTCTAATTCATTCTGGGGTAATGGCCACGAAAAACACAAAAAGTCACAAAAATGGGAATCTCTCTTTTTGTGACTTTTTGTGTTTCTTATGGCCATCGCTCCCCAATCTGAGTTATTAATCACCCAAAACGATTCATCATGCGATCCACCAATCGCGGGGCCCAGCGATTCACGGCCACCAGCAGCCGGCCGCGCCAGTTGGGATAAATCTCGGTTCGCCGTAGTTCGATGGCGCGCACGATCTGCCGAGCCGCGGCGGCGGGGGAAATTCCCTTCTGTTTGCCCCAGGGTAGCGAATCGCTCTTGGCGAGCAAGTGGTCGAAAAACTCCGTGTCGATTGTGCCGGGACTCACCAGCAGCACGTCGATCCCTCGGGCACGTAGTTCCGTACGGAGTGCTTCGCTCCAACCGCGGAGGGCAAATTTGCTGGCCGAGTATTCGCTGTTGTAGGGCATGCCGCGATGACCCAGAATCGAGCCGAGATTCACAATCACGGCATCATGGCCGTCGGCCAACAGGGGCAAGGCAAGGCGGGTGAGTTCCGTGGGGGCATAGAAATTGACTTCCATGATCTGCCGGAGGATCGCCGCGTCGTGGTTATCAAAATGGCCGTGGGCACTCACGCCGGCATTGTTCACCAACACGTCCAGGCCTTGCCAATCGCGACGAATTTGCTCCATCACCGCCAGGCGAAAGGTCGCGTCGGTGACGTCCCCGACAAGGGCTTGAGCACTCGCGGCACCGTGAGAAAGCAACTCGGCAACAAGCGGTTGCAGCGTTTCGCCATGACGGGCCACAAGCATCAGCCGTGTGTGCCGTTTGGCAAATTGAATCGCCAGTTCGCGGCCCACGCCGCGTGACGCTCCGGTGATCAAAATCCGGCGGTTCTCCAGCACGCGTCGAGCCATGGCAGTTGTTACGCCACTTCGTCGATCGGGGCAGGAGCCGCGGAGTGCTCAAAGACCGCTGGGCTTTTGTAAGGCCGAATTTGTACGTCCGGTTGATCTTTGAGACGGCCCCAATACTTTTGCGAAATCCGGCAGTGGACAACCGTGCGATTCTCGACGTACGTCCGGCTTAAAACCTCGCCATACTGCGCGAGGAATGCCAAGAGCTTGCCGTTGCTGGCGTCGAGTTGAATTTCCAAATCGAGAAAATCACGGCTCAAAGATTCGCTGACCGCATTGGATAATCGCGAAATTCCTTCGCCACTCTCCGCACTGATCAGCACGGCATGGGGGTAGCGTGTTCGCAGGGCCTCGATTGTCGTGGGATCGCTCACGCGATCGACTTTGTTGAGTGCGAGAATCGTGTCTTTTTCGTCGATGTCGAGTTCGTGCAGCACGTCGTAGACAGCCAAAATCTGCTCGAATGCCGCGGGATTGCTGGCATCGGCGACGTGAATCAACAAGTCGGCCTGGCGTGCTTCTTCGAGAGTCGCCTTGAAGCTCGCGATCAAATGATGCGGCAGGTCGCGAATGAAGCCGACCGTATCGCTTAACAAGACCGGCCCCCAGCCTGGCAACTGCCAACGGCGGGTCCGCGTGTCGAGCGTGGCGAAGAGCTTGTCCTCGGCCAACACATGGGCGTCGGTCAGTTTGTTCATCAGCGTGCTCTTGCCGGCGTTGGTGTAGCCGACCAGCGAGACCGTCATGCGGTCGTGGCGAGCCGCGACGGCGCGTTCCTTGCGTTCCTGAATTTTCTTGAGCTCATTGCGGAGATCGTTGATCCGCTTTTCGACCAAACGGCGGTCGGTTTCCAACTGCTTTTCACCAGGGCCACGCATGCCGACGCCCATCTTCATGCGCGACAAGTGAGTCCACATCCGCTTGAGCCGCGGCAGCGAATACTCAAGCTGTGCGAGCTCCACCGCCAAGCGAGCATCATGCGTTTGCGCGCGAGTGGAAAAAATATCGAGGATAATCTCGGTGCGATCCAGCACCTTCGTGCCGAACGCTTCTTCGAGATTGCGAATCTGCGCGGGAGAAAGATCGTTGTCGAACACCACCACGTCGGCATCAAGCGCTTCGACGAATTGCTTGATCTGCTCGACTTTGCCCTGCCCAATATAAGTGGCGGGCTCGGGAGCGGGCCGATTCTGGGTGACGCGACCCACCACCTCGGCACCAGCGGTTTCAACCAGACCAGCGAGCTCGTCCAACGGATCGCTCGCCTCTGTGTGCTTAGTTAAAGCATGCCCGCTGGGCTTATGCAGTGCAGTGCCACTGGGCGGACGGTCGTTTGATAAATGAACTCCGACCAAAATGGCCGATTCACTATTGATGCCTGCTTTGCGATCGATGGAACTCACCGGGTAGAGATTTCTCCGAAGTCCTTAAACTGAGATTAACACGAGCTTCGTGGCCTGTTCGCCACCGTAACTCCCTCACTGCTTAAGTATATCCCGACCTGGAGCCATTTCAAATTCTAACTGTCGATGTTTGTTGAAATCGGCGTTTACAAGCTGAAATTGGTGCTCTCCATCTTTTTTCGCCAAGGCCGACAAATCTCCCGGTTCCTACCAGACATACTCCATCCCCGCGTGGAATCCGTGATAAATCATGTGTCCGTCGACGTTCAGGGCCGGTTGAGTGACTGGAACGTCTGCAAACTGAGTCGTACTGATATTATCACCCACCATGACCAAATCGTTCATGTAGTACACCTGGTAGCCACCGCGAATCGACCAACTTGGCAGAATATCGGCCACCATGGTCACGCCGCCTTCGGCGGCAAATGCCACTTGGTTGCCAGCTTCCGCCGGCTGGAGATTCGCCGGCGTGCTTGTCACTGAGGTGGCCGAATTGAACTTGAAGCGATTATTGTAAACACCGGCTTTGCCTTCGGCTCCGATGCGGAGACCTTGGCGCAGTCCCAACCAACCGTCACCACCTAGTTGGAAGCCAACGATGTCATTTTCCGTGTCAAAGGACACAAAGCCCGACTGAGCGCCTGGCAATCCTTGAACGCTCTGATTGTTCTGAGAGGCAAAAATTAAGTCCTCGGTAAGTCGAAAGTAACGCGCGCCTAGCAGCCATGTCCCTGTGACGCGCGAACTGTTGCCAACCCAATAGCGACGGTACGTTAGTTCCGTACTTTGTAGATCCGAATCATAATTGAGCCGCTGCACCTGCGCTTCGTCAAGCTCGGGAATACCCACGAGCGGATCAAAACGATACTGCGAGAAGATCGAGAACAACTGATTGTTCAACATCATCGGGTCCACCTGGGAAGAAACCACGGATTGCTCAAAATCGAGGTCGTATAGCCCTGAATAGGCGGCTTCAAACACAGAGAGAGGTCCTAGATCGTAACGCAAGGCAATTCGCCAACCCGGGTTATAATCTTCGCCTTCGCCCCTGGGATCAAGGAATGGAAAGTCGGTCATTCCTCCAGGGCCAGAACCAATGCCACGTGACGTGAAGGCCGGCACGTTCGCGTCGAACAATTCCTCGGGCGCGACATACAACACATCAAAAGCTACGTCAAAATAATGCGGGCCAATTTGGTCCTCGCTGTAGCCGCCGAAGTCGATGGCCATGGGGTCGCAGTAGCCACCCATTTCCCCGCCACCGGGCGGACAATTGCCGGCGGGACCACAATAGCTGGCTGGCATCACGATCGAGTTGCCACGGACATCAACGAATTGGTTACCCATGGCCGCGGCCTGACCACCCGCCAAAGGTGAGGCCATGTGGGCGGGGATCTGCGAGGCTTGGTGCATCGGGCCACCCCTCTGGGCAAACGTCGGAGCGATATATCCTCCTTGTTGCGACCAACAGGAAGACGCACCCGCCACACCGATCAGCAACCCAAATGACAGTCGAAAGACTGCTAAGCGACATTTCATCGGAAATTCCCCCCATGGCGCTCCACACGGCCAAGCCGGGGAGCAGCTTTGGTCAATCGCTAAATCACATCAAAAGCGATTGTCCAAACTTGTTCAGAAAAGTGACCACGCCCGTTTCCCGGTGCGCATTCGCCCGAGTTTTGGGGACGGTAGTCCTACCGGAAGGAATTATCGGACCGGCATGAGCGGAAGAATCAGAATTTTCGTTACAGTCGTTAAAATTCGCATTCTTACCCTGGGTAAGCCTGGGGGGAACCCGGTAGGCAAGGCCTGCTGGCATTGCAATCCATTGACAGAAAACGAGTTGCGCAAAGGGGCTTTCCACAGCCTGACCAACAAGAGTGAAAAACTTGCGAGAAAATACACCCCGCGAGTGACATTTTCGCTGCAATCCTGCCTAACAGTACGAGTGGAAAAGCTATAATAAGCGACTTCTACATAAGTGAAGTTTGGGAGGCTCGCAGTTCGCGACGGGGCCGGGTCGCCGCGAGCCAGCCGTTCGCAGGAAATTTGACGGTTAGCCAATCTGAAACTACTATGAAGCTTGCGTTTGTGAGCCATGACTTGCGTTTGTAAAGTCAAAGTAAGCGAGGGGGGTGGAACGAAATCGCACTTTGCCAGACGTGGATTTGCCCACTCGGACGGCTCATATTCGCAACGGCAGCTCTCATCCACTTGAAAAAGTGGTCCACATGAGAAAAGTGGCCATTTGAGGTCAGGGGCATTGAGGTAACTGATGGCATGGCTGTTGGCGACATTCTTTCTTTTAGAGAATTGAGACCAGCGGCATGTGCCATGCGGGCGTTCTGCGCAAAATGAAGACTGCGTTCCACGCCCATTCAGACGACCTATCATCATCGGAACTTAGAAGCTTTTTGAGAGGGCCACTACGTGCCTAAGAACAATTCTGCGCAAATTTTCGGTTCGAGATTCTATTCAGTTAAGAAACGTCGTCCGGCGGGTGTCAGCCGCCGCGACAAATATCGAAAGCTGCAAATCGAAACGCTCGAGGCCCGACAAGTCATGTCGGCCACGCCCGTCAGTTATGACTTCGATCATACCGATGTCGTGATGCACGATTTATTGATGGATTCGCATTCCCTCAGAACTTTGACGCAAACTTCCGATCTCTCCCAATACAGCGAAGCACAACTGGCCGCGACCACCCAGTGGGTGGTCTTCACTGAGTTGGGCACCGATCTGAGCGCGTATGCCGCCGAGGGTGGCTTCACCGTCACCAGTGCCACCGATATCGTGCCGGGCTCATTTATTTTGACCGTCGGGGCGGGGGGTGCCGATGGGCTGATCTCAGCGCTTTCCGGCGAAGGAGCGATCGACTTTTTCTATCCGCTGGTGCCTTTCCAACTGGAAGGGACGGCTATCACCAATGATCCCTTGCTCGAACGTCAATGGCATCTCGTGAATTTTGGCCAGGAAGTGGGAAACCCCAACTTTGGTTTCCTCTTTGGTACGGTCGATGAAGACATTAATATCGAGGAAGCCTGGGACTTTTACACAGGTAATGGAGTTGTCGTCGGAATCGTCGATAGTGGAACTCAAGTCACGCATCCCGATTTGGCAGGCAATATCCGGCCTGATTTGGCCATCGATTTGGCAGGCGGCGACAACGATCCCACGCCGACTGGCAATGATGCCCATGGCACGGCTGTCGCCGGTCTCGTGGGCGCTGTTGGCAACAACAACGAGGGCGGCGTGGGTGTGGCGTATAATGCTGACCTTGCCCCCATTCGATTATTTAGCGATGATCCATTTAACCCCATTGGCGTGGATGATTTCACAATTGCCCAGGCCTTACTCCATCAGTTTCAAGAAATCGATATCTACAACCACAGTTGGGGAATTCCACCGGTGGCTGATGATCAGGGTGTTGTTGAAAATCCCAGGGCAATCATTGATTTTGGTCCTTTGGCGACGCTGGCACTTCGCAATTCCGTGTTTTTTGGCCGAGGTGGATTGGGCAGCATCCACGTCTTTGCCGCTGGGAATAGCGCGGGAATTCGTGATGGCGGTAACAACAGCGGACAAGTCAATTCTCGTTACACGATTGCCGTCGGCTCGGTCATCGAAGATGGCACGGCCACTTCTTATGCCGAATCGGGAGCAGCGATTTTGGTAGTCGCCCCGTCAGGCTCGAATCCCGAGACGATTATCCGAGACAATGAGCTGGGCGCGGGGATTGTTACTACCGACCAAACGGGCCAAGCGGGTTTCAATCAAGCGCCGGTCAATGGTTCCGAAACGGACGCAGACTACCTCCTAGACACCGATTACAGTTCGCGGTTCAACGGTACTTCTGCGTCCGCCCCGATTGTTTCCGGCGTGATCGCCTTGATGTTGGAAGCGAACCCCAACCTGACTTATCGCGACGTGCAGCATATTCTTGTTCGTTCGGCCCGCCAGAATGCCGTCGACGATGCCAGTTGGATCACCAACGTCAACGAGTTCTTTGCCGACCCGTTGGCGTTCGATTTCATTGAGGATGACACCATTTTTGATGGTGCTTGGCCGTTTCCCAGTCTCGGCGATCCCGAGGGCAATCCCGGCGATCCCGATGCCGATCCGCCGGTTCCTCCAGGTCCAACGCCCGACAAGTTTGTCTACTATCAAGAGCTGCGGATGCCCGAGCAGTTTACCAACGGTGCCGGCTTCACCGTCAGCCAGATGACAACCAACGAAGAATATGGCTTTGGGCATGGCGTAGTCGACGCTGCCATGGCCGTTGAACTCGCTCGCAATTGGGTCACCCTCGGTGGCCAGCAGAGCGAGTTTACTTGGACCACCGGGCCCACACTTGCCCCGAAGATTGTACCTGCGGCCGTCAGCAATGAAGAGACGGGTGAATTTAGGGTTCCGGGTGGGGTGAGTCCTAACGGTGATGGACCCGTGGGAGAACCCAATGAGTTTATCGAATACCTGAACGAATTTGGGGCTGAAGACGATCCGGCAGTTCCCGACCTAATGGCCGACCCCCCCGAAGACCCTGACGGTCCCTTCTCTGGCGATGATCCACCCGTTAATACTCGCGACGCGGGTTCGGTCTTCGTTGGCCAAAACGGCATCCCCATAACGGGCGTCCCCTCCATGGAGGTGGAATGGATCGAAGTCCAAGTCAATATCGGCGGTGATGAAAATGACATGGATTTTCTGAGAATTTCGTTGATTTCACCCGACGGTACGGTTTCCGAACTCAAACTCTACGATATTCCTAACGTCGATAATCCCGTACGCCAGAACATTAACTTCGAAGGGGTGATTGATCCTGCAGGAGTTTTAAGCCCAGGGAGTGGTGGTCTAACGGCAGTCTATACCACAAATCGTCATTGGGGTGAGCGTACCGAAGGCAAGCCGCGCATTAATACCGACGGCACGCCCGTAAGAGCTTTCAACGAAGATACGGCCATGTACGATGGCGATATCATCGTCGATGGCTGGCGATTGGTTTTCGAGAACTTTAGTGACTCGGAAATGGATATTTTTTCCTACGAAGTAGCTTTCCACGGCATCGCGGTCGAAGGTACTGGTCGTATTCAAGGTTCCGTGGGCGTGGACGACAATGGCGATGGAGTCTTCTCCGATGCTCTTGGCCTGTTGAGTAACTTTACCCGCTATGTCGAAATCGAGCGTGAAACGATTCGTCCAGACTCCATGCCGGAGGAAATCCTTGATTTTCGCTACGTGGGAGATGGCTCCTATCAATTCGATCGACTTTTGAATGGAGCCCAGGAATCGTGGGCGGCCGGGGTGATTGTCTATGCCGATCTTGATACCAACGGCTTACGTGATGCCACGGATCCGTCCTACCAAGTCGGTGCCGATGGCAACTATTACTTTGATCTGCCGGCTGGGCTCACGTACGACATTCGCATTGATCCCGCGTCGCTCGAAGCGGCTGGCTTGTTCAATCAGCAGAATGTGGACGCCGTCTCGGGGGTCTTGGCAACCGCGGAAATCAACGAGCCAGGCGAACGCGTGTTGGCTACTCCAGCGATTGGCGATCCGCTCGATCCGCTGTCAGATGCCGATACAGTTGTGGCTGCCTACGGCTTTAATGGGGGCATCACTTCGGCCGTCACTGCTCTCAACATCATGCTGGTTGCGAATGCCGTGCCAGAAAACATCTTCAACATCAAAGGTGTGGTTTACGCTGATCTCAATGAGAATGGCGTGCAGGACGGCGATGATGTTGTGATCGAAGACGCGACAGTCTTTATTGACGTCAACCAAAACGGCGTCTTCACGCCAGGTGTTGATCCGTTCCGCAACACGGTCGCGGGTTTTTATAGTTTCGAGGATCTGGAAGTCGCGCCAGGCTTCTACGCAGTGCGCGTCTTGGAAGGCACGACCGGCACGTTTGGCGAGCCAGTGAACCCTGATGATGCCTCGCGAGAATTTTTCTTCGATCCCGCGCCAGAGATTGCCAACTTCACCACGCCCGATGTCTTTGTGAGCATTGATGCCAACGGGATTGCGACGTACGAAACCGATTTTGGCTTCACATTCGGTCAACCTGGCGGTGGTGGGCCATCTGGGACCGTGGCTATTTCAGGCGTTGTCTTCAACGACAAAAACGAAACGGGCACCCGGCAGCAGAGTGAACTCGGCTTACAGAATGTGGCGTTCGCCTACATTGATGCCGACGGCGACAATATCTTTGATTCTGGCGATGAACTCAGATCAAATCCCAGTGCGACTGGTACGTTCTTTTTCAACGCGCTTCCGCCCGGCACCTACACCGTGCGACTAGAGATCGTTGATACCAACTACCGTCAGACAGTACCTATTGTCAACGATATGGAATATGTCGTGACTCTCACTTCAGGCAACGTCGCCACCGGCCTACTGTTTGGACTGAAGAATAGCTTGACGGCTGATTGGGGTGATTTGCCGGCGCAATACTTTGCGAATTTTCTGGCCACCAACCCAGGAGCTACCGATGCCAACCATCAGGTGGACGATGTGATGTGGCTGGGGGATCCCCCTCTATTGGGATCTTCACCGGATACTGAAAGTGGCCCGGCACCGAATAGTGACGCACATGGCGACGACACGACTGGCCTAGACGATGAAGATGGTGTTGGTTTCGGCGTGCTCCGCGACAATTCGACGACGCTTGAGATAACCGTGAAGGCTAGCACCAATGGCGGCTGGCTCCAGGGTTGGATGGATTGGAACCAAGACGGCCTCTTCTCCGCGTCGGAGCGTGTCTTTGACGACCAGTTGCTGCCAGTCGGTACCTCGGTGTTCACGGTCAACGTGCCGACGGCTTTATTGACAGACGGCAAAGTGTTTGCCCGCTTCCGTTATGGAGAGCAGGGTCTAGATTCCGCCTTCAGCACGGCTTTGCGGGGTGAAGTTGAGGATTACTCGATTGATGTCGTTTCGACGGCCATCGATCCGGGCGTTCAGATTCTTCATGGACCTGACTTCGACGAAGACGGCGACGTGGACGGACGCGACTTTCTTGCGTGGCAGCGTGGATTTGGCAAGACCACGAATGTCACGCCAGCCGATGGCGACGCCAATAGCGACGGCACGGTTGACGGTGAAGATCTCGACATGTGGCAAGACGATTATGCCACGGATCCTAATCCAGGCGCGAACGTGATCCACGGTCCTGACTTCGACGACGACACCGATGTCGATGGCCGCGACTTCCTGGCTTGGCAGCGTGGGTACAGTAAAACACTCAATGTGACTGCCGCCGACGGCGATGCCAATAGCGACGGGACAGTTGGTGGCGACGACCTGGAAATGTGGCAGAATGGGTATGGCACGACCGGCGGAAATCTGTCCGCAGTTGTGGCTGGCAATGAGGCTGATCTTGATGTTCTGCCCATCAACACAACATTTGCCGTAATTGTTGACACAGTCGGCGACGACAATCGTGTCGCGGCGATAGAAATCTCCGCGCGGCAATCGACGTTTGGCCACGTTGACTTGAGAGGCCTAAACCTCTTCACGGCAGCAGCAGCGAGATTCAGTGGTAATGACGAAATTGCCTCATCCGCTGTTATTGAAATCGAAGATCTTGACGCCGCGTTTGACGAAGTCAGCGAAGACTCGGAATCTTCCCCAGCTTCTGCTAAGGATGATGAATCTCTCTACAGAATTGACGATGAAGCAGGCGACCAAAGCGACGAAGACAACGCCTTCGAATTGGCCTTCGCCGAAGCAGCCGATTGGCGGCAATTCTAAGTTCGCCATTGAATTTTGAATGAAGTCCAAAGCCCGGGGATGGCACTCCCCGGGTTTTCTTTTTGTAATGAGGCTTGCCTAACCACGTAGCATGGGCCCCCGGCCCGTGTTGAATTTACGAATATTCACGGGCCAGGGGCCCATGCTACAACGTAACTGGTGCTCCCATGTCATCCGAAATCGTCATCGTTTCCGGCCTGCCTCGCTCGGGCACGTCGCTGATGATGCAGATGCTTCATCACGGAGACCTGGCGGCGGTCACCGATCGGGAGCGCGTCGCCGACGAGGACAACCCAGCGGGTTACTTCGAGTTCGAGCCGGTGAAGAAAATGAAGCAGGACACCACTTGGCTGGCCGACGCCCGGGGCAAGGCCGTGAAGGTGATCTCGCAACTTTTGTTCGACCTGCCCGCGACGGAGCATTACGCGATTCTGTTCATCGAGCGTGATCTCGCCGAGGTACTCGCTTCCCAGGACAAGATGCTCGCCCGCTCGGGTCGCAAGGGAGCGTCGCACGCGATGATGCGCTCAGCCTTTGAAAAGCACTTGGCTAAGCTCGACGGCTGGCTCCAAACCCAGCCGCATATCCGCCTGTTGCGGCTCAACTATCCCGAAGTCATCGCCCAGCCACTAGCCCAAGCGGAGCGGATCAAAAGTTTCTTGGGTCTCGACCTGGACCCAGAAAAAATGGCGGCGGCGGTCGATCCGAGCTTGTATCGGAATCGGGTGGGATAGTGCGGAAATTTATTTCGCCTGCCCTTCCTGAGCGAAGCAAAAAAAGTGACCCCTACGGGGCTCGAACCCGTGTTGCCGGCGTGAAAGGCCGGTGTCCTAACCACTAGACGAAGGGGCCGCATGGTGGGCCGGGAAGCGGAACGGTTCCCGTTTCAAGAACACGCGCCTCAGCGAGAACATATACAGTTAAAGGACGCGAGCGTAATCGTCAAGTGGAAGACTATTTTGCGAGCGCGATGTTCCCGAAAAATCGCCGCAAAAAAAGTTGAATACCGCAAGCTGCGAGGCAACCGATCAGTTGCGGAACGATAAGAAAGGAATCGGCCAAGCACAACCAAGGTCTGCTTGCCAATTATTCAGCGGCACTCGAAGTATCTTGCTCGGTCGGCTGTTCGTTGGCACCCTGTTGATTGCGGCGGATGGCTTCGTAAACTTCATTACGATGAACGGGCACTTCTTTGGGGGCTTCCACGCCCAACCGTACCTTATCGCCGCGGATTTCAACGACCACGATGGTGATGTCGTCGTTGATGACAATGCTTTCGTTTTTTTTTCGTGACAGGACCAACATGGATCGATTCCTTCGTAAAAGGAGGCACTCATTTTCGCCCCCAACTGAGTTTGCAGACCTTCCCACTCTTGCCTGGCAAAAGCGCAAAAGGGCAAACTTTCGGGACTTGACAAAAAGTCCCTTAATCCACTCTACGTGGTGATTGACAGTAGTCAAGGAAAGCAGAGAGGGGCAAAACTCGCTTTTTCGGTTGTTTTGGCAAATTTGGCACGAGAGTTGTTGTTCAAGGGGTCATGACAAGGCAAGTCGATCGGGGACTGGCCCCTCAGGAGTAGCTCTGTGTCCGTCCGTAAGATCATTAAATAAAACAACTTACGTCGATTCCAATTTTTGAGCCCTCTAAGAAAAAACTGACGGTTTGACGCCCAAAAGCACTGCCGGGGAAATCTAACCCTGACGCACCTTTTTTGACGATTTTTTGGGTCAGAGGACCGCCATTGGACTCGTGGACGCCTATTTTGGGCATCCAAAGCCACACTCGTGAGCGTATCCCATGTCTCGGTGGCCCGCGCCAATCGGCGCGATCAGCAACGAGTACACCTCTCATCGCCATCACTCATCTGTCGCTCACAACTTATTTCGTGCTCGTTTTGAGTCGTCCGATGATTCGCACACGAGGGCGGTTGCGGCATCGCTCAGTCGCTCTATAATCCAAGGTTTCTGCAATTGAGCAACAAGTATTCCTTCGCCAGAAGTATTTGCTCTTCGGAGGGCGGTCGGAAGCCGCTCGACGGTGAAGGTGCATCCATAGCATGGGGATCAAAGGAACATCATGATCCAAGGACTCAAACGAGTCTGGCCTTGGTTGGGAAATGTTTTCGAAGCGGTGTTCACGGTCGCGCACGGCATGTGGGTGACTCTGCGAACCTGGTTCAAAACCTATCGACCTGATCGCAAGACTTTTACCGAGCACTTCGAGTATCCCGAACTCCCCGTGCCCGTCGCCGCGCGCTATCGCGGGTTTCATCGCTTTGATCTCACCACCTGCATCGCCTGTGACCAATGCGCGAAGGCTTGCCCGGTGGATTGCATTTACATCGGCAAGGAGCGCGTCGAAGGGAGCAAAGGCTTCAAGATCACCGGCTATGCGATTGATTACAGCAAGTGTTTGCTCTGTGCGCTGTGCGTGGAACCCTGCCCCGTCGATTGCATTTTCATGGGCGCGAATCACGACTTGAGTTGCTACAGCCGCGACGGTTGCATTGTCGATTTTTCGCGCCTTCCGCTCGACGTGGCGTGGGGTCGGGCAACGCTCAATCCCACGGCGGTGGCCCAAGCTAAGGTCGTGACCGAGCCTGTGCATGGCGGACCCAATCAGTAACAACAATGGCCGTGCGACACGTTGTGTCGCGGCTTACTTGGCTTACTTGCGAATTAAACTATGGCAACTCCTACCGCGATTGTCGCTTATTTGGCTTTGTTTGCCGGCGTGGCGGCGCTGTTTCTGTTTGCTAATTTGTTGATAGGTCGCTTGGTCCGCCCCAATTTGCCGAATGAGGAAAAGCTCGAAGTTTACGAATGCGGCGAGCCCGTGATCGGTTCGAGCTTCGTGCAATTCGACCTGCGGTTCTATGTGGTCGCGCTGTTGTTCATCATCTTCGACGTGGAAATCGCGTTCTTCTTTCCCTGGGCGACTGTCTTCGGCAAAGCCACGCAATTGACCTCGCCCGATGTGCCCATCTCGGCGGTTCAAGCGGGGGAAACCGGCCCTGCCGACCAATTGTCGACGATCGCGGCAATGCGTTTCCAGGAATTGGGTGCCGCTCCCGTAATGGGTGAAGGGGGTGTCGAGGGGGTGCGTGAAGCAGCTCAAGTGCTGGCTTGGACTTCCTTCGCCGATATCGCATTATTCTTCGCCGTGCTGATGGTCGGCTTTGCGTA
Source organism: Bythopirellula sp. (assembly GCA_034439695.1). Classification (GTDB taxonomy): domain Bacteria; phylum Planctomycetota; class Planctomycetia; order Pirellulales; family Lacipirellulaceae; genus Bythopirellula. The sequence goes on from JAWXAV010000129.1 coordinate 31,012, forward strand.
CGTTTGGCGTAGAGGCGATTTGGATTGGGTTCACGCCACCACCAGCCATAAGAATGAAGTCGTGCAGCGCGCACCACCGCGGATCAAACCCGAAGGCGGCACCCGCTCGGGAACTTCCGTGCTCTCGGCCCCGTGATTCAACAGCAGCAATTTTCTCTCACCATCAACGGCAATCATCTCTCATGAGCGGACAAGCGTTCACCGATCAATTGAAGCAGAAGTTCGGTGACAAAATCGCCGGCGCGAATTTCGAGAATGTCGATCCGTGGATCGAAGTGACGCCTGAGGGGATTGTCGACGTCTGCCAATATTTGCGCGACGAACCAACTTTGGCCTTCGACTATCTCAACAGCATCACGGTCGTTGATTATCTGCACACCGACGAAAAGAAGGCCGCCAAGAGCGAATGGCAACCGCACCTGGAAGTCGTTTACCATTTATTCAGCATGCAGCACAAACACAGCCTGGTGCTCAAGGTGATGTTGCCGCGTTGGCTGAACGACGCCACGGGCAAGCTCCCGCAAGTCTCCACGGTCTCTGGCATTTGGAACACGGCCGATTGGCATGAACGCGAAGCTTACGACCTCTCGGGAGTCGACTTCACGGGTCATCCGTACCTGCGCCGCATTTTGTGCCCCGAAGATTGGGTCGGCCATCCGCTGCGTAAAGACTACGAAATGCCTTTGGAATACCACGGCATCCGTGGGAGATAAATAATGAGTGCAACCATCGACGATCCCCGGGTTATTGAATTCGACGTCCGCACCGACGAGATGTTGGTGAATATGGGACCGCAGCATCCCAGCACGCACGGCGTGTTGCGACTCGTGCTGCGGACCGATGGCGAAATCGTTTCGGAAGTCACGCCGCATATCGGTTATCTGCATCGTTGCGCGGAAAAGATCGGCGAGAATCTCACGCCCCGCCAGTTCATTCCCTACACCGACCGCATGGACTACCTCGCGGCGATGAACATGAATCTTGGTTGGTCGCTGACGGTCGAGAAGCTCCTGAAATATGAGCCTCCCGAGAAGGGTCGCCATTTGCGGGTGATCATCGCGGAAATGGGCCGCATCGCGAGCCATTTGGTGGGCATGGGGGCCTACGGCCTCGACCTCGGCACGTTCAGCCCGTTCCTCTATGCATTCCGCGAGCGCGAGAGAATCCTTGACCTGTTTGAAGAAGTCTGCGGAGCACGCCTCACCTACAGCTATTTGACCGTGGGCGGGGCAACGGCTGATCTTCCGCTCGGGTGGTTGCAAAAATGCTCGGCCTTCCTCGACCAGTTTGAGCCCGTGATCGCTGAGTACCACACTTTGCTCACGACCAATTCGATCTTCATCAAGCGCACGGCCAACATCGGTATTCTCTCACCGCAGATGGCGATTGATTACGGCACGAGCGGCCCGGTGCTGCGCGGGAGTGGCGTCGATCACGATTTGCGCCGCGATGGTGAAGAAATCTACACGGCCATGTACGATGGATACGCCTTTGAGGTGATCGTCGAAAAGGACGGCCATTACCCGAAAGATCACAAATATCCGCGCGTGCCAAGCGAAGCCGTTCTCGGCGATTGCTGGCATCGCTTTTATGTGCGGATGCTCGAAGTCATGCAGGCGATTGATCTGGTGCGCCAAGCTATCGAGCGCTATAGCACCGCCACGGGAAGTTACGGCGAGCCGTTAAAGCTCACCCAAAAGCTCCCCGCCGGCGAAGCGTATCTGGAAACCGAGTCACCGCGCGGGCAAATGGGCTTCTACATTGTCAGTGATGGTAGCGCGATTCCGTGGCGGGTACGAGCACGGAGCAGTTCGTTCTGCAATCTGTCGGTGACTGGCCCCTTGTGCGCAGGCTGTTTAATCGCCGACGTCCCGGCAATTGTTGGTTCGCTCGACATCGTCATGGGCGAGATTGATCGGTAGGGCTGTTCCGCTGCAACCTGCAATCGCTGCCCCCGTGGGCTGACGGCGAGCCACTCCCACCAAAATGCAAGAGTTGGGCGAACTCTATCGGACCCACGCCGTGGATGGCCACAACAAGGCGAACACGCGGCGAAAATGACACGATTTCAGCACTGTTTTTTCGCCTGGGGGTGTACAGCTTCCAGACCTTGTGCCATATTTCACAATCTTGTTGGGTTGGTCGGTAACTGCCAGCCTGGAAACATCTTGGGTGCGTGCTGCCAGTCCTGCGGTGGGGCTCAGTTCCTTCAAAATAGGGGGGCTGCGGGTGGCATCGGCCCCGTTGGTTTGAGGAAGAACCACAAGTGGCCCCGTTCCTGTCCCAGTACGTTTGGACCTGGCTGGCGTACACAATCGCCGGGCTGGTGCATATCGCGCTCATCATCAATCTGGTGGCTGTCGGTGCGCTGATTTTTATCTGGCTGGAGCGCAAAATTTCGGGCCGGATTCAAGATCGCCTCGGTCCCACACGGGTCGGCGGCAAGTTCGGCTGGCTGCAAACGCTCGCCGACGGCATTAAACTGCTGACCAAGGAAGACCTGATGCCCGCCGGGGCGGACGGCTTCTTGTTCAAGATCGCACCCTATGTCAGTTTCTGCGCCGCAATCGCGGCTTATATCGCCATTCCCTTCGCCGGTGGAGACTTACCCTGGATTGCCCAACGTCTCAACACGGGCGTGTTCTTTGTACTAGCCGTGCTGGGTCTCGAAGTCTTTGGCGTGATCTTGGCTGGTTATTCCTCGGCCTCAAAATGGTCGCTCTTCGGGGCCATGCGGGAAGCCGCCCAGGTGGTGAGCTACGAAGTTCCCTTGGGGATGTGCGTCGTTGTGCCAGTCTTGATCGCCGGCTCGCTCGATATGGTCGTCATCGGCGACCGCCAAGCCGGTTGGTTCACCAATTGGCTGATCTTCCACGATCCGTTCACCTTCATCACCTTTTGGGTTTACTTCACCTGTGCAACGGCGAGCGTCAACCGCGCTCCCTTCGACTTGGCGGAAGCCGAAAGCGAACTGGTTGCCGGTTTCCACACGGAATACTCCGGCCTCCGCTGGAGCTTCTTTTTCATGGCCGAATATGGTTCGATGTTCTCCGTGAGCCTGTTGGCCGCGATTTTGTTCCTCGGCGGCTGGCATGGGCCGATCCCGATTACCGATTTCCTGGGTCTCTCCTCGGAGAACGGCATGGTGGCTGGATATGTCGGCCAGCTCATCGGGGCCACCAATGTCATCCTCAAAGGCACCATCGGCGTCTGCGTGATGATGTGGGTTCGCTGGACGTTGCCGCGACTTCGCATCGACCAAGTGATGACCACCTGCTTGAAATACTGCACCCCTATCGCGGCGGTGATGTTCTTGGGCGCGACGCTCTGGCAATTGAAAATGCCTGATCGCAATTTCTTTGGCGTGCTGCCCGTGAATCTCAGCGTTTATGAAATCAGCGAAGGCCAACCCCCGATCCAGTTTCCTGAAATTCCGCAGGACAAGCCGACGACCGATCAAGTTGCCAAGACTTCTGATAACGACATCCCCAGGAAGGCACTTTAGCAATGGAAGGCATCTATTGGCCGTCGTTTTTCTTTTGGCTCTTTAGCGGGATCACCTGCTCGTTTGCCGTCGCCGTGTTGGTTTCGACGAACATCGTGCGCATGGCGTTTTATTTGGTGCTCTCGCTCGCCGGTGCTGCTGGGCTCATGTTCCTGGCTGGGGCTGATTTCGTGGGGGCCATGCAACTCTTGATCTACGTCGGTGGCACATTGGTGCTGCTGATCTTCGGCGTGATGCTCACTTCCCAGGAACGGTTCGTCGAGATGAAAACCATGGCCGGCGACTGGGTTAAAGGTTTCCTCGCCGGTGGAGCGCTCTTGTTTGTGTTGATTTACGCGGCTTTCAGTATTCCCGTCTGGCGTGGCATGGAACGCACCGCTGCCGAAGCCGTGCCAGTGACGCACACCGTCACGCCGATTGCGATGGGACTTTTGGGAGCGCGCACTGACGCCCCCGACCGTCCTGGCTATTTGCTGCCCTTTGAAATTGTCTCGGTCCATTTGCTGGTCGTGCTGATCGGTGCTGCATACCTAGCCCGTGCGAAGCGAACCAGGACGATTGAATCCAACTAAAAAACATGTTCCATCTACCACTCGCCAATATCCTGACCGAACCCGTGGGAGTCGCCCATTACGTCTCCGTGGGAGCGATCCTGTTTGTGTGCGGTGCTTTGTGCATGGCCACCAAACGGAATGCCCTTGGTGTGTTGATGGGGATCGAACTGGTGCTCAACGGGGCGAATCTCAATTTCGTCGCCTTCGGCAGCAAGTATCTTCGCAGCGATGTCCACAACCTGGGCCTCGACGGCCAACTGATTGCGCTCTTCGTGATTGTGCTCGCCGCCGCCGAAGCCGCTGTCGCGCTGGCGATTGCCCTCAATTTTTATAACAGCCACGACTCAATCGACGTCGACCGCGCCGATCAACTGAGCGGTTGATGAAATAACGACAAACAGAGAATTACGTTTTCGATGGATCCTCAATCGACATTACCGTTCCTCTTGATGCTCGCCTGGCTCACGCCGTTGGCGTCGTTCGTTGCCATCGTGTTCTTCGGCAAGTACATGGGCCCGCATGGCAAGTTCGCTGGTTATCTGGCGACCCTCGCCATTGTGACCGCCGCAGTCCTCAGCTTCACCGCGCTGTTCGCCGTTTGGCTCCCCAACTACCCGATCAAAGCCTCCGCCCACCACGGCGAAACTCATGACGCAGGCGAGGTCGCCGCGGCGACCGGTGAATTTGCGGAACCAAGCGAACCCGCCCACGACCTCGACGCCGACACCCACCACGCCATCGACCCCAACGCCAATAATGAATCCCCCGCCTACGTCACGGGCAACTGGTACTCGCTGGGCAAATTTGGCAAGCTCGAACTTACCATCGGTTATTACATCGACGCCCTCACCGTGGGCATGTTCTGCATGGTGACGCTGATTGCCTCGTGCGTCCATTTTTACGCCCTCGGCTACATGCACGACGAATTGCACGAGCCGTTTGTCGATCACGAAGTCACTCTTTCCAATGGCGAACATCTCCACCGCAAGGGGCGGTTCTACCGGTTCTTCCAATATCTGTCGCTCTTTTGTTTCAGCATGTTAGGCATCGTGATCGCCGGTAATCTGGCGATGGTCTTTGTGTTTTGGGAACTGGTGGGCATCTGCTCCTACTTCCTCATTGGCTTCTACATCGAACGGCACAGCGCCTCGACTGCGGCGAATAAAGCTTTCATCGTCAATCGCGTCGGCGACTTTGGGATGCTCATCGGCATGATGGCCCTCTGGGCAAGCATCGGCACGTTCAACTTCGGCGACATTAAGAACGACGAAGGGGTCGCCGAACCGGGCCTTTTCAGCCAACTCCGCACCGAAGCAAACGACCATCATCTCGTCCCCACCGAAAGTATGATCGCCGAAGAAACCCGCATGTTTGGCGAGGTCGCCGCGGCGACCGGTGAGGAACCGACCAAAAACACCGCCGGCCAATGGCTTCTCTTCATCGCCGGCGTCGGCATCTTCTGCGGTTGCGTCGGCAAAAGCGCCCAGTTCCCTCTGCATGTCTGGCTCCCCGACGCGATGGAAGGCCCGACCCCCGTTTCCGCACTCGTGCATTCCGCGACGATGGTTGCCGCGGGCGTGTATTTGGTCGGCCGCTTCTATCCGGTATTCACCCCTGAAGCTTTGCTCGTGATCGCCTACATCGGCAGCATCACGGCCATCATTGCCGCAACGATTGCCATCACCGCCACCGACATCAAGCGCGTCCTCGCTTACTCCACCGTGAGCCAACTCGGCTACATGATGCTCGCGCTCGGCTTGGGCGGCTGGGTTGCCGGCATGTTCCACCTGATTACCCACGCCTTTTTCAAGGGCCTGTTGTTCATGTGTTCGGGCTCGGTGATTCACGCCGTCCACACCAACGACATGACCCACATGGGCGGCTTGCGCAAGAAAATGCCGATCACCGCTTACACGATGCTGATTGGCTGCCTCGCCATTATCGGGGCCGGCATTCCGCTGACCCAAATTGGTTTCAGCGGCTATTTCTCCAAGGACGCGATCATCGAGCAAGCCTGGAACTACGCCGACAAAAGTCCGCAACATTCGCTGTTTTTGAAATGGCTGCCGGTTATTGGCGCGGCAGTCACGGCGTTTTATATGTTCCGCTTGTGGTACATGACCTTCGCCGGCGCGCCGCGTGACAAGCATCGCTACGACCACGCCCACGAATCGCCCCGTGTGATGACCACCCCGCTGATCGTGCTGGCGGTTTTTGCTTTAGCCATCGGCTGGCCGATCTTCGGCGTGTACGACATGCTCGACCAAGCCCGCCCACTGGGCACTTTGGCCACCGCGCAAGGACAACTTTGGGATGTCGTGGTTCCCAATGAACTCTTGAGCCACGAGCCAAACCTCAAGCAGCCCGCCGCCATTGCGGCGATCACCGCGGCGGGAACCGGTTTGTTGTTGGCGACGATTATCTACCTGTGGAGATTGCTCAATCCCGACGAGCTGAAACAAAGTTTCAAGCTGTTGCACTCCGCATTATGGAACAAGTGGTACTTCGATGAGTTGTACAACCTCATTTTTGTGAAGCCGGTGCTGTGGCTGGGTAGCTTTGCCGCGTGGTTTGATCGCGGGGTGATCGACTCGATCCTGCACGGGGCCGCGGCGATTTGTCGGGGGCTTTCCAAGGTGGTTGATTTCCTCTTCGATCAAACCGTGGTTGACGGCACGGTCAACACCTTTGCCAGCGGCACCTGGGGCCTCGGTCTCTGGCTCCGCCGCCTGCAAACCGGCAACTTGCGTCAATATGTGATGTTCATCGTCGTGGGGACGGTGCTCTTGTTCGTAGCGATCACGTTCCTGCAAAGCTACCTGACCCCCACACAAAATTTATAAGACTCACCACGAATAAAACGAACTATTCGTGGTAAAAAAATAACTCCCAAAAAAAGATAGCGGCGACAAATTATGACTCTCAGCGACCCCGCGGTTTATCTGAGCCTGTTGGTGTTCCTACCCGCCCTGGCGGCCTTGGTGATGGCGGTACTGCCAAATTTGGCGGATGAATCGTACAAGCTCATCAGCTTGGCCGTGACGATTTTCGTCTTTATCCTGACACTCGGTTTCTTCCGCTCTGGCGCGCCGATTTCGTTCGAGCGCGGCGCGGCCGAGATGCAAAACTTGTTCAACGTCGAGTGGATTCCTTCCTTCGGCATTCAGTATTTCATGGGCATGGATGGCATCAGCTTCCCGCTCGTGGTGCTGACCGCCTTCCTCTCGGTGCTGGCCATGGCCGCGAGTTGGCCGATCAACAAACATGTGAAAGCCTATTGCATCCTGTTCCTGCTCTTGGAAACCGGCATGTTGGGCGTGTTCCTGGCGCTCGATTTCTTTCTGTTCTATGTGTTCTGGGAAGTGATGCTCCTGCCGATGTACTTTCTCATCGGCGTCTGGGGTGGTCCCCGGCGTGAATATGCGGCGATCAAGTTCTTCCTCTACACGTTGGTCGGCAGCGTGCTGATGTTGATTGCAATCCTGATGCTGTACTTCAACAGCGATCTCACGCGGCTCAATGCGACTCAACTCGCCGACGCGGGCATCATTAACATTGCCGCCGACGGCGATGCCGAACAGGCCCTCGCCGCTTGGCAAGAAAGCGATTCCCCGCTCGCCAAAAAGTACGCGGAGATCATGTCGGAAGCGAACCCCACCGAGCGTCGGCAACTCAACACGTTCAACATCCTGGCTCTCCAGCAAATGGGCCAGCACACCGACCTTTTTGAGGGCGAAGCCTTCCTGGGTCAGAGCATCCAGTGGTGGGCCTTCTTGCTGCTATTCATCGGCTTTGTGATCAAGGTTCCCAGCGTCCCACTGCACACCTGGCTCCCCGATGCCCACGTCGAAGCTCCCACGCCGATCTCCATGATCCTGGCCGGTGTGCTCTTGAAGATGGGCGGCTACGGCATTCTGCGAATCTGCTATCCCATTTGCCCTGGGGCTGGTTACGATCTCGCTTACTTTGTTTGCTTCGTGGGCGTGTTGAGCATGGTCTACGGGGCGTTCGCTGCTCTTGCTCAAAAAGATTTTAAGCGCATGGTGGCTTATAGTTCGGTGAGTCACATGGGTTACGTCGTCCTGGGCCTGGGCGTGTGGAGCGCGGTGGCCGACACCGGCTATAACCCTGACTACTGGAAAATGGGGGCCAACGGCGCGATGTTCCAAATGATTGCCCACGGCATTAGCTCGGCGGGCATGTTCTTTTGCGTCGGTGTGCTGTACGACCGCGTGCATCATCGCGATCTCGATAAGTTCGGCGGTTTGTTCGCCAAGATGCCCGTTTACAGCGGTATCGCCATCGGCATTTTCTTTGCTGGCTTGGGTCTTCCTGGCCTTTGCGGTTTCATCGGCGAAGTGCTCGTCGTGCTGTCAGTTTGGAAATACAGCTACGTGCTCGCGATCATCTCGGCGGCGGTTGTGATCCTCACGGCTGGCTACATCCTCTGGGCGATCCAGCGGGTTTACCTGGGTGCCGAATACAAAGGCCCCCATCCCGAGGCTCTCGTCCCGATGACCATGCGAGAGCTTTCCATCGGAGTACCGCTGCTGGCCTTCGCAATCTTCTTCGGCGTCTATCCCACGGCGATGCTGAATTACATGCAGCCCACGATTGATCGACAAATCGATGACCTTGCCGTGTGGACCCAAGAACACGACGAACGGGCCACCGCGCTGAATCCTTTAGGGCCTCAGGAAGGCACACTCGGTCAGCTCAGTTCTAGGAACTAATCGCCAACAGCCGCTGGCGGCTTAGCGACACTCAATAAAAAAGCAAAAATAAACTGTGGAACCTGTTACCTTACAACAAACCGTTGATTCGCTCCTCACCAACACGGTGGACACCAGCTTGCCGCTGTTCAAGCCGGAACTGGCGATCTGCGCCACCATTGTCGTGCTGCTGCTGGTGCGCGTGTTCAAAGGGGGCGAGTACATTCCCTCGTTCCTGCTTGCGCTCGTCGGTTCAATCACCGCGTTATGCCTCGCGTTGCCCACAGACGGTTTTGCGTCCTGGCAAGGGCTTGAGCGGCAAGAGCTCTTTACTGGGATGTTAGTCTACGACACGCTCACCGCGTTCATCCGCGTGTTTCTGATGGCGTTTGCCGTATTGTTTATCGTGCTCTCACGGCTTACCGGCATCGCCAGCACCAAAGACGGGCAGGATTACTACACACTCGTCTTGGGTGCGACGCTCGGGATGTGCCTGATGGCCTCATCCAATCACTTGCTGATGCTGTTTATGAGCGTCGAAATGGCGAGCGTGCCGTCCTACGTGCTTGCCGGCATCGTGAAAGGCCGCCAACGGAGTAGCGAGGCCGCGCTCAAATACGCCGTCTACGGTGCCGGCACCGCCGGGGTCATGCTCTATGGCACCAGCCTCCTGGCGGGCATTTTGGGCACCGTGCATATTCCCACAATGGCCACGGAACTTGCCGCCCTCGATATTCCGAACCTGCTCACCACCGGCGAGGGTCGGCTCATGGTCATGGTGCTGGTGCTCGGCGGGCTGATGCTCGGCGTCGGTCTGGCCTTCAAATTGTCCGCCGTGCCGTTTCACTTTTGGTGCCCCGACGTGTTTGAAGGAGCCTCAGCGGAAGTCGACGCATTCCTGTCGGTCGCTTCCAAGGCTGCGGCCATGGTCCTGCTCTTGCGGGTCGGCATCGGTCTTGGGCTGGCCCCCGACTCGATTCAAAGTGTGGACGCCCCCCAGCGCACCCCTGCAATCGCCGTGGCGCTGGCCGATGATGCCACTCCCGCGCAACCTGCCGCAGTCCCCTTCCAAGCAGTCGCCAGTCAAATTGTGACTGCCGAAGAGACAACACCCGTCGGCAGTGGGCCTTTGTCGCCGGTCCGCCGCTTCTTCGTGATTATGGTTTCGCTCGTGGCCATTGTAACCTGCACTTTCGGCAACTTGGCCGCCTATGGCCAAACCAACATCAAGCGGATGTTTGCCTACTCCACGATTGCCCACGCCGGTTTCATGATGATGGCCATCGCCGCCGCCGTGGCGCTCGCGGGACGCGATGTCGTGGAAGCCCGCTCGGCCGTCTCGGCATTGCTGCTGTATGTGGCTGTTTATCTGTTCATGAATTTGACCGCCTTCGCCGTGGTGGCATTCCTCCGCAATTCGATGCACAGTGAACAAATTGCCGACTACGCCGGCCTCGTGCGAAGTTCGCCCCTGATTGCGGTGCTGATGACCGCCGTGTTGGTAAGCCTCATCGGCTTGCCGCCGCTCGCTGGTTTCTGGCCTAAGCTCCGCGTGCTGCAAGCCCTGTACATGGCGGGTGGACCATTGATGATCACGGTCCTCGTGGCCGCGGCGCTGAACACGGCGATTTCACTCGTTTACTATTTGCGGGTGGCGAAAGTGATGTGCATTGATCCCGAACCCGATTCCCGCGGTCCTGTCTCACTCGGTTTCTTGCCCTCGGCTTACGTGTTTGTCGTGGCCGTGCCGGTGATTATTTTCGGCCTGCTTCCTAACGCCCTCGCGAATTGGACCGATCTAGCCGTTTCACAATTGTTTAGTTGAGGCCCAGCGACCTTCCGCATTTTTTGAGAACCCATGAATCAGGCTTTGGTTTATCCGCTGCTCGCGCAACTCATGGCTATCGTGGCCAAGTCGTTCCCGCAGTATTTGCGTTACTCGCGACCCTACGTCCCGCCGGGGCGTGAGAACGTCATGGAAACGCTTGAGCAAATTGCCAGCGATCAAGATGTGCTCACCGATCGCATCGGCCACATGCTCACCGAACTGGGTGCCCCCTTACGCACCGGCGAGTTTCCCATGGAGTACACCGACACGCACGACTTGGGCATTGAATACCAACTCGGCTCTGCCATCGAGTATCAGCAGCAGGACATCCAGTCGATTGAAAAACTCATCGGCGAGTTGCAGCCTTTCCCCGCCGCCAAGACTTTGGCCGAAGAAACCCTCGGCATGGCCAAGGGGCATCTCGAATCATTGCAGGAATTGCTGCCTGAGCCAAGCGGCGTCTGATCTCTAGCCATTACTAGCCGCAGGCGGTAGCCGGCGGTGAAGAGGGTTCAACCGCCGGCTACCGCCTGCGGCTAATATGTGGGTATCATGACGCCCATGTACTTCGATACCCACACCCACATCGATCAAGACGATTTCGACGAGATACGCCCCGCCGTGATCGAACGAGCGCGGGCGGCGGGGGTCGGGCAACTGATTGCCGTCGGCACCACGGCCACGGCCAGTCGCAAGTGCGTCGCGTTAGCCTGTGAGTTCGAGGGTGTGTTCGCCGCCGTGGGAATTCAGCCCAATTACGTCGCCGAAGCAGGCCCCGACGATTGGCAAGCCATTGTCGATCTGGCAAATGAGCCCGGCGTCGTGGCGATTGGCGAGACGGGCCTCGACCGCTACTGGGATTCCACGCCGTTCGAAATGCAACAGGACTTTTTTGATCGGCACATGCGACTGGCCGAGGAGCGCGATCTGCCGTTCGTCGTTCACATGCGCGATTGCGATGCCGATATCATGACGATGTTGCGGTCAGCGCGCGAACGGGGACCGCTCAAGGGAATTATGCACTCCTTCACGGGCGATGCCGCGATGGCGGCCGAGTGCGTCGCGCTGGGCATGCACATCAGCTTCGCGGGCATGGTGACGTTCAAAAAGTCGACCGACCTGCGCGAATGCGCCGTCAGCGTACCGCTGGACCAGCTCCTCATCGAAACCGATTCGCCCTATCTCGCGCCGGAGCCCAAACGAGGCCAAAGACCCAACGAACCGGCCCTCGTCCGCTACACGGCAGAATGTCTGGCCAAAGCGCGCGGCATGAAGCTCAAAGAATTCGCCGAGATCACCACGCAAAACGCACGCAAATTATTCCGCGTCTAGCGCAACAAAAAGCCCGGGGATGGCACTCCCCGGGACTTGAAGTTGATTACACTCACCAACCACCTTACCGCCGCGAAGCCTTATTCCCCGTCGCAAAGCGAATCTCATCCGACTTCACGCGCTCGGCGATTTGCGGTCGACTACTCATGGGCATGCCATATTGAGCCCCAGTGTAGTTGCCGCATTGGTCACAAGGTTCGGCACACGGCGGATTGCAATTCCAATCGCCGGTGTAGGTTTCACAACTGCAACCGCCACCGCAAGTCCCACAACCACAGAAGAAGTTCCTAATGCTCACCAGCAGCGGGCAGTTCGCCAGCGGCTGAGCACAGCCGACCATGGTTCCACAACCGGGAGCGCCGCAGCAAGGGTCGACACACCCACACTCGGGCTCGGGGCAGCCACATTCCACGTCGCAGCATGCGTCGGCACACCCGCAGTCAGGGCAGCCACACGAGGCGGCAGGCACGCCGCAACTGGCGCACATGCCGCAACCGCCGCCCATGCGAGCACAGTTCAGGCAGCCAGCACAGCCAATTTGACCGAGACAAGCGAGGGCGCAGACCAACGACAAGAGATTTCGTGAGGACATGGTCCAAAAGCTCCGAAAAGTGTTTGCTCAGCGCCGCCGCCCGGAACCGGGCTGAGCGGATGTTCGTCATGTTCTATTGGCGAAACTTCTATCGGCGAACCGCCTCGCGGTTGGCCAGAAATTCGTTAAAATCGGCAGAGATTAACATTCCCGTTGCTAGCAAGGCTGGCAGCAGTACTGCCGGAAATCCTCGATGGCAATCCAATCAATTCCGCTCGGTCGCCTGGACCACGTCGCGTTGCCGACGAGCGACGCCGCGCGGGGTGAGCGCTTTTATTGCGAAGTGCTGGGTTTTCACACCGTGCCGCGCCCGTCATTTTCCTTTGATGGCCGTTGGCTGGTCCATGAAGCGGTGGGAGTGATGCTGCATCTGATTCATAATGACGACCTCGCCGCCAAACGCGCTGAGATCAATACGCTGCTTGGACACTTCGCCATCCGCTGCCCGGATATCGACGCCGCGATAGCCGTGCTCCGCCAGCACGGCATTGAGTTCGTCGAGAGAAAATTACCCGACTTTGGTTACCGTCAGTTGTTCCTGCACGACCCCGACGGCAACGTGCTGGAACTCGGCGAGTGGCCTGACAAATAACTCAAGGACCAACATGGAAGCCTCCGCAAAAAAGTTTTTCCAAGAAATTTTGGAAACTCCCAGTCCCTCGGGCTACGAACAACCCGTGCAGGATGTGGTTCGTAAGTACGTGAAGAGTTTCGCCGACGAGGTGAAAACCGATTTGCACGGCAATGTGATTGTCGGTTGCAATGTTGACGCCCCGTTGCGGGTGATGTTCGCGGGGCACGCCGACCAGATTGGCCTCTTGGTCACGCACATTAATGACCAGGGTTTTATTTACACCAACACCATCGGCGGCTGGGATCCCCAGCAGCTCATCGGCCAGCGGATGACCATCTACACCGCAACCGGTCCGCTCCCCGCGATCATTTCGCGCAAGCCGATCCACTTGCTCGATCAGGACGAGCGCAAGCAAGTGGTGAAGCTCAAGGATATGTGGCTCGACATCGGCGCGAAGAACAAGGAAGAAGCCGCCGAGGTAGTGAAGATCGGTGATCCGGTGACGCTGGAACTGGGTTACCAAGAAATGCGGAACGGCTTTGCCAACTCGCCTGGCATGGACGATAAAACCGGCCTGTGGGTGGCGATGGAAGGCCTCCGCCGTGCGAAAAAGCGTGGGCTGAACGTCGCCCTGTATGCCGTGGCCACCGTGCAAGAAGAAATCGGCCTGCGTGGCGCGGCCACGAGCGCCTATGGCGTGAATCCGCACGTGGGGATCGCCATCGACGTCACGCACGCCACCGACTGCCCCACCATCGACAAAACCCAAGAGGGGGACATCAAGCTCGGCGGCGGGCCGGTGATTTACCGCGGTCCCAACATGAATCCCGTCGTGGTGGACCGGCTGATCGCAGCGGCTGACGACTCCGACATCGCTTACCAACTCGCGGCCAGTGGCCGAGGAACGGGGACCGATGCCAATGCGATCCAGCTTTCTCGCGGCGGCGTGGCGGCGGGTTTGGTGAGTGTCCCCAATCGTTACATGCACAGCGCCGTCGAGATGATTTCGCTCCACGACATCGACGCCAGCGCCGACCTGCTCGCGACCTTCGCGCACAAGCTCGAAGCCGACGCCGATTTCACACCCCACTAGCCGCTTGCGGCTTAGCGTTCTTCCGGAGCGATCCTACGCCTCATCTCCCGCGTGAATCTGCAAATAACTCTCATACCGACGCACATCAATAAACCCGTCCGCCACCGCATCCTTCACCGCGCACGGTTCCTCGTGCGTGTGCGTGCAATCGGGATAGCGGCAATGGCTCACATACGGCCGCAGGTCACGAAAAAAACCGGCGACTTCCTCGGGGCTCACGTCCCACAATTGAAACTGCCGAATCCCCGGCGTATCGACGACGAACCCACCCAGTGACAAGGGGATCAACTCGGCCGTGGTGGTGGTGTGCTTTCCTTTTTCCGATTCCGCGCTCACCGACTGCACGCGCAAGGCGAGTCCCGGTTCGATGGCATTGAGCAAGCTCGATTTCCCCACGCCGCTCTGCCCCGTAAACGCCGAAGCCCGACCGCGAATCAATTCGCGTAATGCCGGGATTCCCCAGCCAAGGCTCGCCGAGAACTGCAAAGTGCGATAGCCGAGTTGGCTGTAGACCCCAATGAGTGGTTCGAGATCAGCGCGATTCACCAGATCGACTTTGTTGATGCAAATGATCGGCTCGATCCGCGTCTTTTCGGCGGTCACCAAGTAGCGGTCGAGCAAATTCGGCTTGAGCCGCGGCTGGGCCGCGCTCGTAACGATCAGCAATTGATCGACGTTGGCCACCAGCACATGCTGACGACCCCGGCTCGTGCGGCTGAGCACCCCCGTGCGCGGTTCGACCCGCTCGATGATCCCCTCCGACGTTCCCTCGGGCCGGACCCACACCCGATCTCCCGCAGCCACGACGTGCCGCTGATCGGTGCTCAAGGTTTTCAAGAGCCGCCGTGTGGCACACAATCTTAGACTGCCATCGTCAAGTTGCACGGCGCTGTGCAGCCCCTGCACCCGCAGCACCCGCCCTTCCCGACAGATTGCCGGGTCGATGGCTGGCAGCACAATCGCCCCCGACGCGTCCTCGCCCACATCGGCGTTAACCACGGTGCGCTTGCGGGTAAGCTCCCCCTTGCCCGACACGCTTTGCCCCGTCGCCATGTCCTCGACGGCTTCTTGATCGCTGGCAAAATTCCGCGTCAGGTCATTCTGGCGAGTGCGCACATTGCGATTCTTCCGCAAATCGGCCCGCACTTTTTTCTGCTTTTTCGCCATGCTGGGAACCTAACAAAAAAGCCCAGGGATGGCACTCCCTGGGCCTTGAATCTCATTTACGGTCCGATGACAAAGCTCACACCGGCCGATCCGGCATCTTGAGCTGCTCTTTGTCGTCGAGCACATCGTAGCGTCGGAAACTGCCGTCGCCGCGCTTGCCGGCATACTGCTGACTCTTTGGAGCCGCCGCTTCCGACGATTTCAATCCCGCCCGCGACAACAGCGATTCGGTCATGATTTCATTCGGCAGATCGTCGGCCGGGGGTGGTCCCACGGCTCCCAAGTCCGCCGGCGAATAATCCAGCTCATAATCGTGCTTGGCGACCGATAAGGTATCGCCCGGATCGATCCGCTTTTCTTGGACCTTGATGCCGTTAACTTTCACGCCGTTGCGGCTGTTCATGTCGCGGATAAACCAATAGCCGCCGTTGAGCACCAGTCGGCAGTGGTGGGCCGAAACATTGGCAAACCGCAGGACAATGTCGCAGCTTTCGCGGCGACC
>JAWXAV010000130.1:0-51854 GCA_034439695.1 Bythopirellula sp.
TATCGCAAGTTCTTAAGTGAGTTTTACGATTGCTAGCCGCAAAATGTCGCTACACCCGACATGGAAGCGCTCTAGCCCTCCCCAGAGTACTGGGGAGGGGGATGGGATTTCAGTCGTGGTCGTGGGGTTCGGCAAACCCCGCCTTGGGGATCGGCCGGAAGAACTCGCGGTTCGATTCACGCCGCTGTACGCCGTCACGATAACCATCGGCGGCATCGGGATCGAGCCGACGGGGATCAGGCCCCGCCGAACCAAAGCCGTAGCTCGGTGCCGTCACATCCCACGGTGGCGGATAACCATTTCCAGGGCCATGATGACCCGGATAGCCACCGTGGTTACCTGGTCCGTAACCTCCACCACCATAGCCACCGCCGCCGTAACCGCCGGGGCCGAAACCACCGAATCCGAAAGGACTGAACACACCGCTGTACGCACCACCGGCAACGGTCGAACCACGCCACGCATCGTGGAATCGCTCCCACTCGGCGTCGAGGCCGCCTCGGCCATTGCCGTAGCTTTGCACTTGGTAATACGTGTTCGCCGAACCATCGGCACCACGCAGAACCATGCGTGTACGGTTGTAACCACTGGTGATAGCCCGAGGATCGTCGAGGGGTTCCACCGGCGCAACTTGGTCGTATTGCGCGACACGCGCCCCGGTGGCGGGGTCGTGAGTGTAACGTCCTCGTGCGAAGACCCAGCTATCGGCCTGCGGCACAAAGGGAGCGGCGGTAGCGATCACGTAGCCGCCGCAGCAATCGTCGGCCCGTGATCGAGCAGCGAAGAAGACGGCAACCAAGGCGGCGGCAAACACCAAGCGCCACACTAGCGAGGGGATGCGAGAAGACATGTTGTTCATTTTAATTGGGAAGGCAGGAGGAGGGGCAGGAAAAGCGAGGAGAGATTTCGAGGATGAGTGGATATAAATAGCCGCGATTCAACGAATCGCAGGAAATTACTGTGGTTCCGCACCATCGGCTGGAGGGGCGGCATCTTCTGAAGCAGCAGCTTCTGGCTTGTACTTGGCAAGCATCTCAGGGGTCGCCTCGGCAGGCCGCCAAATTTTCAGCAAATGGTCTTCGGGGTCGTAAATGTATTCATCGCCCGGCTCGAGTTCGGGAAGCGGCAACACTTGGGGGCACATTTCCGGGATAAACTTTTCCATGTATTCCTGGTGAGAAATGGGATAGCGGCTGTTAATGGCTTCGTAATGTGCCAGGGTCGACTTAAGAACAATGTTGAACTTGGTTTCATTCTCCACCCACGGCATGGCCTGCATGTTGGTTCCCAACATGCCGCCCGCACGGCGCGAGAGCTTGCCCTTTTTAGGATCTTTGGCCACCACTTCACGAGGGACGCCGGTTGTCATGGGGGGCTCGCCTACAACTCCGGACATATCAACGCGACCGTCCGGCAAGTAAGCCTCGGGGTCGACATGCGCCGCTTCTTCGAGGCGCGAAGGCCCCGCGTCCTGGGCCGGCTGACCGGTAGCCGCTACCTGCGGAATCTCCAGTTCCGGAACTTCGCAACCAGCAACCGCCGCAAGCGAGACAATCGCCATGAATAAATTGAATTTCATAACTAACTTTCGATAGGCAGTTTTTTATAAACCGCTGATGGACGCTGATTAACGCTAATTATATCTGCGTTTATTAGCGTTCATCAGCGGTTCCTAGTCTTTTTCCAACTAACATTTTATATTTTCAAAGTTCCATTCACGCATCTCGGCGAGTTTTGTGTTGTGTGTCATGTCGAATTTTAGTGGGGTGAGCGTAATGTTGCCGGCTCGTAATTCCAATAGGTCGGTGTCTGTTCCCGTGGGTGGGTCGGGTTGCAAGCCGTTGGCCCAGTAGTAGGGCCGACCCCGCGGGTCGAGTCGTGCTTGAAAATCTTCGCCCCAGGGGGCCGTCGCCATCGGCACGAATTTCACTTCGGCCGGGTTGGTCAAGGCTCGCATGGGGATGTTCAAATTGTATAAGTGTCCCGTCGCATTCTGTTGGGCGAGGAGTTGTTGAATAATGGCTGCTGCCTTTTCGGCGGCAATGTCGTAGCGGGGTGCGTCGTGATATTCGAGCGACACCGCGATACTCGTAATACCGAAAAACGCTCCTTCAATCGCCGCCGCCACAGTGCCGGAGTAAAGCACGTTGATGCCGGCGTTCATGCCGCTGTTGATCCCGCTCACGACCAAATCGGGCCGCTCGGGGAGCAGGGCACAAATGGCAAGTTTCACACAATCGGCCGGGCTCCCTTCGACGGCCCAGCCCCGCCGGGTTCGATCTTCCGCGAAGACTTCCCTAGCCATCAGGGGGGTCAGGTAGGTAATCGCGTGCCCCACGCCGCTCTGTTCGGTCAGTGGGGCGGAAACAGTCACGTCTCCCAGTTGTTGCAACTGACGTTCCATGGCCGCCAAACCGGGGGCGTAGATGCCATCGTCGTTGGTAAGCAGGATTCGCATGCCGTAAATGTCCGTCTAGCTAGGAGTTCCGTCGAGAGGCCGATATTTCCATCATAACGGGTTGCTGTGCGAAAATTCAACGCGCGGTGAGAAAACGCAACATCATTTTGGGCCGTGCGACGCGTTGCGTCGCGGCTCAGCACCCCTATAATGGCGAGTTTCCCACCTTGTCGCTGTCGAGGACGACACGACCCGCCCCCCTCCAAGAGCCATGACGGTCCTCCCGCCAGTTGCCGAACGCAGTGCCGCCGCCGAGCGGGTTTTGGTGCTGGACTTTGGCTCGCAGTTCGCTCAATTGATCGCCCGCCGCGTGCGTGAACAGCATGTGTACTGCGAAATCGTGCGGCACAGCATCACCGCCGAGCGGGTGCGTGAACTCGCGCCCCTGGGATTGATTCTTTCTGGCGGTCCCGCAAGCGTCTACGCCGAGGGTGCCCCACATTGCGATCCAGCCTTGTTCGATTTGGGAATTCCGATTCTCGGCATCTGCTACGGGATGCAGTTGGCTTGCCATGTGCTCGGCGGCAAGGTGGAAAGCTTCCCGGCGCGTGAGTATGGCCGGGCCGAATGCGAAATCACCGCCCATGACAATTTGTTCGACGGCGTCGCGCCACGGACACAAGTTTGGATGAGCCACGGCGATCAGGTCTCCAACATCGCCGAAATTTTTGAACCGCTGGCTCGCACGCAGACTTGCCCCTACGCAGCAGTGAAGCACCGCACATTGCCGATTTACGGTTTGCAGTTTCACCCCGAAGTGACGCACACCCCCGAAGGGGGCAAGATGCTGGCGAATTTTCTCCGCCACGCCTGCGGCACGACCGGCACTTGGAAGTTGGGCGACTTTGCCAATCAAACGATCACTCAGATTCGCGAACGAGTTGGCAACGACCGCGTCATCTGCGGACTGTCCGGGGGGGTCGATTCTTCGGTCGTTGCGGCGCTGCTGGCCGAGGCGATTGGGCCGCAGTTGTCTTGCATCTTGGTCGACAACGGCTTGCTACGCCTCGACGAAGAAAAGGCCGTGATCGACGAATTCACTCGGCATTTCAAAACTGATTTGCACGTTGTGAAGGCCGAAGACCAGTTCCTCGGCGAATTGGACGGAATTACCGATCCGCAAGAAAAACGCCGCCGCATTGGGCACACGTTCATCGATTGTTTCGCCGCCGAAGCGCTCAAAATTTCGGGGGCCAAGTATCTCGCCCAGGGGACTTTGTATCCCGACGTGATCGAAAGCGGGGCAGCCCCAGATGGTCCGGCCGACACGATCAAACTGCATCACAATGTCGGCGGCCTGCCTGCGGAGTTGGGTTTCGAGTTGATCGAGCCGCTGCGCGATTTGTTCAAGGACGAAGTCCGAAGGCTTGGTTTGCAATTGGGCCTGCCCGAGGAAATCGTTTGGCGGCATCCGTTCCCTGGACCAGGGCTCGCCGTGCGATGCTTGGGCGAAGTCACTCGCGAGAAGCTCGACGTGCTGCGCGCCGCCGATGCGATTGTCGTCGGCGAAATCAAGGCGGCGGGCCTTTATCGAGCGACCTCGCAGGCGTTCGCGGTGCTACTCCCCGTACAAAGCGTCGGCGTGATGGGCGACAGCCGCACGTACGACAATGCCCTGGCGGTCCGCTGCGTGAACACCGACGACTTCATGACCGCCGATTGGAGCCACCTGCCGTACGATTTGCTCGCGCGGATTTCGACGCGGATTATTAACGAAGTCAAAGGAGTGAACCGCGTGGTTTATGACATTTCATCGAAGCCCCCAGCAACGATTGAGTGGGAGTGACAACTGGTCACTGAAGTGACCAGTCCAACGCGGACTGGTCGCTTCAGCGACCAGTACTAGGTAATCGGAGTGAATCATGAGTAACTTTCGAAAGTTTCGCAAAAGCTCCGCCACGCACTCCGAATCGTTCCGCGATCATCACCGTTTTGAACACTGGTATCACGACAATCAAGTATATTTCATCACTGCTCGCTGCCGCGACAAATACCCGGCATTTGCCACCGACTCTGCGAAGCACGTCTTCTGGGGTCGCTTCGATTACTACACCAAACAATACGAGTTCTTTCCGTGGGTCACTTCATTGCTCGACAATCACTATCACACGCTAGGATATTTGAGAGTCGGCGACAATCTTGGCACGTTGATGCAGAAGCTACATGGTTCCGTGGCAAAATTAGTGAACGATTTGTTGCCCGAACGTCGCCGACCCTTCTGGCGCGAGGCGGGGCATCGGGATTATTTTGATGGTTGTCTCCGCGATGAAAAGCAATGCCGACTCGCCTATCGTTACACCCTGACACAAGCCAAGCGACATGGTATTGTCGAGGATTGGCACCAGTACCCTCACACCCACGTTTCGATTGAATTGGAACGAGGATTGAAGCGGGCTTTGGAACTTAAAGCATTTATGCAAGGCATGCCATACAAGCGCTATCAGAAACCCAAATAACTGGTCACTGAAGTGACCAGTCCAACACGGACTGGTTGCTTCAGCAACCAGTAAAGGAAACCATGTCTCTAAAATACATTTACCAAATCAGCAACCTCACCAAGAAGATCGTCCAGCGGGAGGTTTTGAAGGATATCAATCTCGCGTTTTATCCCGGGGCGAAGATCGGCGTCTTGGGCCGTAATGGCTCCGGCAAGAGCACGTTGCTCAAGATCATGGCTGGCCGTGACAAAGAGTTCGACGGCGAGGCCAAAATCGCCGAGGGCTACACCGTGGGCCTGTTGGAACAAGAGCCGCACTTGAATCCCGACAAGGACGTGCGCGGCAATATCGAGGAAGCAGTCGCTGCCACGCGGGCTTTGCTGCACGAGTTCGAGGAGATCGGCGAAAAATATGGCGAGGTTGCCGACGATCCCGATGCCATGGAAAAGCTCATGAATCGGCAATCGGTCTTGCAAGACAAGATCGATGCGGCCAACGCTTGGGAACTGGATCGTCAAATCGAGATCGCCATGGACGCCATGAATCTGCCTCCCAGTGATGCCGATGTGACGATACTCTCTGGCGGTGAGAAGCGTCGTGTCGCACTCTGTAAGTTGTTGCTCGAACGGCCGGACCTGCTGCTACTCGACGAACCCACAAACCATTTGGACGCCGAGAGCATTGCTTGGCTCGAACGTCATTTGGCGGACTACACAGGCACGATCGTGGCGGTGACCCACGACAGGTATTTCCTCGACAACGTGGCAAGCTGGATTCTGGAGCTTGAATACGGCAAAGGCTGGCCCTTCGAAGGGAATTACACGTCGTGGTTGGAACAAAAAGGCAAGCGATTAGCACTTGAAGAAAAGAAACAATCGGCTCGCCAGCGGGCTCTCTCCAAGGAACTCGACTGGATTCGCCTGGCACCACGGGCACGGCAAGCGAAAAATAAGGCGCGCGTCAAAGCCTACGAGCAAATGGCTTCCGAGGAATACAACGACAAGCCTGACGAGCTCGAAATTCAAATTCCACCGGGTCCGCGGTTGGGCGACATGGTGATCGAGGCCACGAACCTCGGCAAGTCCTACGGCGACAGGGTGATCTTCGAGAATGTCAATTTTCGTTTGCCGCCCGGAGGCATTGTGGGGATCATTGGTCCCAACGGCGCGGGCAAGACCACGTTGCTCAGAATGCTCATGGGCATGGAAGAACCCGACATCGGCGAACTCAAGATCGGCCCGACCGTGGATCTCGGTTACGTCGATCAATCTCGCGATGCCCTCCAGGCCGATAATACGGTCTATCAGGAAATCTCTGGTGGGCTCGACAACCTGGAGATGGGCAAGCGGACGATGAATAGCCGGGCGTATGTTGCGCGGTTCAATTTCACGGGGACCGATCAGCAGAAAAAAGTCGGCATACTCTCCGGTGGCGAACGCAATCGCGTGCATCTAGCGAAACTGCTGCGACGCGGCTCGAATGTGCTGTTGCTCGACGAACCGACCAACGATATCGACGTCGACACACTACGGGCCCTCGAAGAAGCGATTGCCAACTTTGCGGGCTGTGCGGTGGTGGTGAGCCATGATCGCTGGTTCCTCGACCGTCTGGCAACGCATATTTTAGCTTTCGAGGGTGATGGCTACGTCCACTGGTGTGATGGAAATTTTGACGCCTACGAGCGCGAACGCAAAGAACGCTTGGGGGTGGATGCTGACTCCCCGCATCGGTTCCGCTATAAAAAACTCCAACAATATTAATTCAAAGTTCCAGGAAAAGGCGAGAAGCTTGCGATGAGCGTTGTACGAGTCGGATCGACCAAGAAATTTTCCGAGGGTTGGGATGGCATCTTCGGTGGTGGGAAGAAAGCAGCCACTGTCAAGAAATCCACGAAGAAGAAGGCCGTCACGAAAAAAGTGAGCACGCCTAAACCAACGGCCAAGAAAAAGAGCGTGAAAGCGGCGAAACCGCAAGCGAAGAAGAAAGCGGCTGTCAAGAAAACAGCGAAGCCTAAAGCAGCGGCGAAGAAGAAAACTTCTGCACGCGTCAAGAAAAAATCCTCGCACGCACTACGGCAAAAAGAACTTTTTTAGGTAGCGCGTTAGCCGGCAGTGTCCCACTGCCGATTTCAACTGCTACGCCCGGCCCGAAAAATCGCCCGTCCGGGTGTCGACTTTGATCAGCTCGCCTTCCTTGAGATATTCAGGCACGTGAATCACCATGCCTGTTTCGAGCGTTGCTGGCTTGGTCCGCGAAGTCGCGGAGTTGCCTTTCACGCCGGGGTCGCACTGCGTGATCTTGAGCTCCACCGAAGGTGGTAACTGCAAGCCGACGCACTCCTCGTTGTAGATCATGGCGAGAACTCCCGTGAGTCCCTCAGTGATGTACTGCATCTGCTCGCTGATGTCGGCAGCGGGGAGCATGTACTGGTTGTAGTCGGCCGAGTCGAGAAAATGAACCTGATCGCCGTCGGAATACATGAGCGTCACTTCCCGGCGCTGGAAGTCCGCCTCGGGGAGCATGTCTGTTCCCTTGCAGGCGAAGTCCGTTTTCTGCTGCAAAACGATATCTCGCGCGCGAAACTTGTAAAGCGTGGTGCCGCCGCGGGCGGAAGGGGATTGCACGTGAACAGTTTCAATAATGTGCGGGGCGTCGTTGTACAACACGATAGCACCCGGTTTGGCGTCTTTAGCAAGCATGATTCAATTTCAGTTTCGGAATGTCTAGCCGTGATTCAACGAATCGCAGGGAATAATTTAAGACAGGATTTCACCAGCCGCGGGGTCGAACGTCAAGCCACCCGTCAAATCGGCCAGAGTTTCCACGACGGTTAAGAGACAGGTCGGATCGAGCATTTCTAGGCCGGCTTCCTCATCATCGAATTCATCCCCGAAATTGTCGGCCGCATAGTCTCCGCCACTGGCGGGCATCCGCTCGAAGTGGGCCACGTCCAAACGGGCGTCGGCTTTCATGAGTTCTTGCAATTGGTCCGCCGGGAGTTGTTTTTGCAGTTCCTTGGCCCAAGCGAGATTCTGTTTGATGATCGCCTCACCCACTTCGTAGCTGATCTCGACCGCGGCGTGATCTTCGGGCGATTCGACCATGAGCGATTCGATCATGCCCGCATCGTCGGCTGCCAAGTTTTCGAGTTGGAACCGCTTGTTCGCATTCGCGAGCGCGGCGGAAACCTGCTTCAAACTGGGTCGACGCTTGTGCGGAAACAAGATGAAATACGTTTCCCGCCAGTAGAGTTCGTCACTATCAGCCATGATTTTAGCTCCGTTCACGGCAGGGAAGGGGGGCACTTACCACTTGCTCTCGCCAGGCTCATCGTCGGCAGGGCCAAGACCACCTTGCCACTTTTCCAGTCGCTCGTTCATTTCCTTACATTCTTTATCATTGGCCCAAACGGATTCGCCTTGTTCGAGGCGAATCTCGTAAAAGCCTTCGCGGTTGCAATCTTCCTCGCCGCAGAAGTGTGGCGTTGCCGCGACCCACATCACGCGGTAGAGCGGCACAAACTTATCATCAACGCGGCATAAAATCGACACGGCACTGTTTCCTAACCTCGACCTAATTCTTCGGAACGCTTCGTGGCGGCGACAACGGCTTCGCGAAATGCTTCCGCACCTTGCAATTCACTAAGTTTGTTCAAACCAGCCAGCGTTGTACCACCCGGACTCGTGACTTGTTCACGCAACTCCGCGGGGGAACGACCGGTGGTCAGCACCATCTCGGCAGCACCCTTGGCAGTTTGCGCGGCAAGCTGCAACGCGAGCTTCGCCGGCAATCCCATCGCGGTTCCACCATCTGCCAACGATTCTATCACACGATACACAAACGCGGGACCGGAGCCCGAAAGCCCCGTCACCGCATCAAGCGAAGTTTCTGGTACTTCAAATGCTTGGCCAACGCTCGCGAGAAGCTGGCGGACATGCTCGGCATCAGCCTCCGTGGCGGTTGGCCCACGGCTGAAACACGACGCACCAAGTCCCACCAAGCAGGGCGTGTTAGGCATCACGCGGATCAAGCGCGTCCCGGCTGGTAACCCTGCCGCCAAACTTGCCAGCGTGATCCCGGCGGCAATCGACACGAACAAATGTCGCTCGGTGACCTGCGACTTGATCTCGGCGAGTACTGCGGCCATGACTTGGGGCTTCACCGCCAAGATCACCAAGTCGGCACGAGCAAGAATCGGCGTATTGTTGTCGAACACCTCGACACCAGGGACTTGCTCGGCGAATGCAACACGAGCCTCGGCCTGTGGGTCCGACGCTAGCACTTGGTCCACCACGACGAGCCCGCTCTGCACGCAACCGCGCGCGAGTGCCGTCGCCATCCGGCCAGAACCGATGAAGCCAATGGTGGGAGCAAAGTGAGCCAAACAAACCTCCGCCAGCGTTGCTAGTGTTCGAGCGATTGGGGGTTATCCTACGCCAAGCTTGCGACTTCGACAATTGCGATGAAGGCCCTCGGTAAACCTCTCTGGACGAAAATTACGCGATTTGAAACACTTCGCCCCCAGTCCATTTCGCAGCTTGCGGCTGCACACATCATTCCTACTCAAATAGGCCATCTTCAGGAGGCCAACGATATGACGATTGCACGCCATGCTTTTCTTTCGTCGATCACTTTAACTTTCATTCTCATCGCTTGCCCAACAGGCGCGGCCCAGGCCATCAAGGCCAGTGCCGGCAAGAATGGCGCGCCAGGTGGTGCTCCGCAAATGCACCAAGACGCTGCTGTGAAGCAAGCTGCTTGGCCCAGTATTCCCATGCCGAAAATCACGATGCCCAAGATTTCAATGCCTGACATGTCGGCGATCACCGCGCCGGTGAAATCGGGTTACAGCAAAGTCACCGCCGGCACAAAGAACGCCTGGGAAGGGACCAAAGAAATGTTGACCTTTGGCAAGGGCGACTCTGCAGCCCAAGCTGGTTCACAACCAAAGCAAGGCTTCTGGAGTAAGCTGTTCCCTTCTGAACCAGCCAAACCCGATGGCCCGCAGACAGTCGGCGAATGGATGTCGCAACCACGGCTCGATCCTTAATCTTCTCAATCACGCTGCGACTTGCTTTTTCTCTCACAGCCACGGACTTCCGATGCACCATCTGCTAAGAATTTGCCGATGCTGGCAGTGCGCTGTCCTGTTGATCTTGTTGGTCAGCACAGGCTGTTCAAGTTGGCAATCTTCGGGGGGCCTCCCGGGTTTGACGGCTTGGAACGAAGAACGCAGTATCTTGAAGAAAGTCAAAAACGATCCCTTCCCCACGCCCCAACAGGTGGGATTGAAGTAAGCATTGGCGATACAGCCAAATTCGCTAGTGGACGTTTGTCGGCAATACGGGATAATGCGGGCATGAAACCCGAATCCCCCTTCTCGAAGTTGCCGTCGCTTTCCGAATTGCTGAGCCATCCCACGGTCACTCAAGTCGTGAAGCGCGTGAATCAAACCACCATCGCCCAGCGTGCCGCCGGGTTTTTGGAGGAGTTGCAGACCAACCTGCGCCATCGGATCGACCAGGGCAATGTCCCTTCGCTGGGGCAACTCGCCGAACGCCTCGCGCGTCGGTTGCTTGGTCCCGCACAAACATCGCTCCCTACCGTAAACGCCACGGGCACGGTGCTCGGTGATCCCTGGCCGGCGCTCCCGCTGGCCGAGCCGGCCGTCGACGAAATCGTCCGACTGGCCACCGAGTATCACTCGGGAGGCCCAGCCCTTGCCGAGCGCGTAGCCGCCACGCTCAAGGAACTGACCGGTGCCGAAGCCGCCCTGGTTGTGAACAGCTTCCGCACGGCGTGCGAATTGATCCAACCCTCCAGCGCGGAATTCGTTGAGGCGCGGTTTGCTGGGCTCATCAACCCTCAGGAACATGGCTTGGCTGCCTACAACACGATCAGCGAACGCTTGCAAAGCGGCAAAGATTTGGTTGTGGTCGACGGAGCGGGGCTGCTCGGCGGGCCACCTTGCGGAATCATCGTTGGTAGCCGCGCACGAATTGAAGAAGTCACCCGCAATAGCTTCGCTCCATTGGCCGCACCGCACGATCTCACGTTGGCCGCGCTGGCCGCGACATTGGCAATCTATCAAAACTCGACGAACGTGATTCATCAGATTCCCGTTTGGCAACTTCTTACCACACCCCTGGAAAATCTTGAGCAACGCGCCAACCGTCTTGCCATGCTGATGAACGCCAGTGAACGCCTCGTCTCGGCTACGCCGACCCGCTGCGATGGCGCGTGGTGTGATGCCGAGGGTGGCAAACTCACAGGCCCTTCGTGGTCGATTGTGGTGAAACCCCAGCCTGCGGCGTTCGATGGAGTCGTTGCGTCATTGCAAGATGCCAGCCCACAAATCTTGGCTTCCGTGCAACAAGAGGAAATTTGGCTCGATCTTCGGGGTGTTTTTCCCCGCTGGGACCAACATCTTGTGGCTACTATCGAGTCAAGGTAGCCGCAACTCGGGCTAGTAGGGCGGGCTTGATTTGCGGTAAAATGCTAGCTTGCCGCCAATACTGAAATCGGGTCGGCTGACTCGATTCGATCCTATTCCTCATCACCCAGCGGACCACGCTTCGTGACGAATCCAGTTGTTCTTGCTGTTCGCCTCGGCATGGCTGCCATGCTGCTGTCGGGGGGCATGCGTTGCGCTTCCCTCCATGCCCAAGCAGGGGCGAGCACGGAAACCATTGCCGCGCGCGGCACGGAAACACCGCCCGTGCAAACGGCCTCCGCCAATCCCCAAGAGCCCTCCCAGGCAGAGAATTGGCAATATCCCGCCGAGCACCATCCTTGGGGTCGATTCCCCGTGGGGGCGTGGCGCGAACTTGAAATCACCACCGAAACATTCGACGAGAACAACAAGCTTTTCGGCAAAAGCGTGACCACCCAACGGGAAATTCTCAAAGCCATCGCCGACGACAGCTATGTCATCGACGTGCAGGCCACGGTGGACGTTTCAGGAAAGCGGATTCAAGGGCCCTGGAATACTCGGGTGTTGCGCCTTGCCACGGATCGCCCTGGGGCGATTTTTTCCAGCACTCGCCAAGCCGATCATATGCTCGCGCTCCCGATTGGTGCCGTCAGTTGTCAAGTTTGGGAGGTCCGTTACAGCGACGAAAGTTCTAACTTGCTGGACCGCGTGTATTACTCACCCGAAGTCTATCCGCACGTTCTCGCGCGGAATGTGATCGAGCAATCCGAAGACACGCCCATCGAAATGGCCCCGCTCGATGCGGTCACAACGGTGGCCCGCTCGTTGCCCCATAATTTTGAAGGCCGCATCCTTGAATGTGTCGCTCAGCAAACAATCCGCCGACGCGACAAGGGAAACTCGCAAACGGTCGCGATTCTCTCGAGTGAAATTCCTGGGGGTGAACTCGAGACGCAATCCACCGATTTTGATTCCTCGGGCCGCCGTATTCGCTGGAGTGTTCAAAAGCTCATCGGCCACGGCAGCAGTGGTGGGGGCGCGGTCGCCAGCGAATCAGGCTCCGCGGGCTCCGGTGACACGCAGAAATAAAGGCGACTTGGCTGCGTGGTTGCCGTATTTACGCGGTTTGCGAACAATTGCGCAAACGAGAGCGTAAGCAATCTGACAGCGTGGCCCCATTGTCGGGGGCAGCGTTCGACCTTGTCCACTGAGGGGCTGCTCTGTACGATGTCAACAGCTTTTTCTAAGCCAAACGCAACAGCGCATGATCGCTGATCTTGCCCCTGTAAACGATTGAAGAGGGAATGTTATGAGACTTGACGGAGAGAGGTATCTATTTTCGCGCGGAGCCCGCGTGGGAGTTTTCGCATTCGTGGCCTGCACTTGCCTGGCCACATCGTTTCTTGCGCCCCTTGCCCTGGCCAAACCGACCGATCCCACGCGGAACGACCGCACGATCGCCCTTTCTGTCGCGGCCTTGATGGACCGCCGCCATCTTTCCGAGATGTCGATCAATGACGAGATTTCGCAGCGCACGGTCGATATGTTTCTCGAGAACCTCGACCGCATGAAGCTGTTCTTCCTGCAGAGCGACGTCGACGAGTTTATGGCCGAGCGCAACAAGATTGACGACTACGTTAAGGAAGGGGACGTGCGGTTTGCCAAGCGCGTGTTCGACCGTTTCCTGCAACGTGTTTCCGAGCGCGTGGCCGTCGCCCAGAAAATGATCGACGTGAAGCATGATTTCTCCGTCGATGAAGACATGGCTCGTGATCCCGAGAAAATTGAATACGCCAAAACGACCGAAGAACTCGACGAGCGTTGGCGCAAGCGGGTTAAGTACGACCTGCTCTTGGAAATCGCCGACAAGGTCGACGAAAAGGAATCCATCGAAAAGTTGCACAAGCGATATCGCGGCATCGAGCGGAATTGGGAACAGTACAGCAACGACGAGTTGCTCGAAGATTTCCTCACCGCGCTGACCATGAGTTTTGATCCTCATAGCAGTTACATGTCGCCCAGCACGCTCGACAACTTCACCATTCAAATGCGGCTGGAGCTCGACGGCATTGGTGCCTCGCTCGAATCCAAGTATGGCGAAACCATCGTCAGGCGGATTGTCCCCGGCGGTGCCGCCGATAAAGATGACCGTCTCCGAGAGGAAGACATCATCGTCGGCGTCGGTGAAGGCACCGAGGGAGAATTTGTCGACATCGTCGATATGAAAATCAACGACGTTGTGCAAATGATTCGTGGCAAACCGGGCACGATAGTCCGTCTGGAAGTCATCCCCGCCGACAAGTCCGGCCGCAAGGTTTACGACATTACCCGTGCACGGATTGAGTTGAAAGACAGCGAGGCCCGCAGCGAAGTTTTGGAGCGACCGCTTAAGAAAGAGGCCGAGAAATCCGCCGATACGGTGACTGCGACGGTTCCTGCAACAGATGAAACGCCTGCCCCCACTGCCGCGGCTGAAACGCCTGAATCCTTGGAAGAGCCGACCGGCAAGATTGTCGAGCAAAGAGAAGGCCCCGACGGTCGGACGCGCCGTATTGGCGTGATTAGCCTTCCTAGTTTCTACATGGATATGGACGGCCGCCGTGCTGGTCGTAGTGACTACAAAAGCACCACCCGCGACGTCCGCCGGTTGTTGGAAGAGTTTAAGCAAAAGAACGTCGACCTTGTGGTGATGGACCTCCGCTTCAACGGTGGTGGTTCGCTTCCCGAATCGGTCGAGGTCACTGGTTTGTTCATCGACAAAGGCCCCGTCGTGCAAGTGAAGGGTCCGGATGGCCGCGTGTCGCCCTATCCCGACGAAGAGGCGGGCGAGGTCTGGTCGGGTCCGCTCGTGGTGTTAATCAATCGCTTCAGCGCGAGTGCCAGTGAAATCTTTGCCGGGGCGATCCAGGATTACGGTCGGGGCATCGTCATCGGCGATAAGTCCACCCACGGCAAGGGCACGGTCCAGCAGTTGTTCGATTTGAGCCAACAGCTTTTCCCGCTCGGCGAAGGCCCCAACTTGGGTGCGCTCAAGATGACCATTCAGCAGTTCTATCGTCCTGGTGGTGACAGCACGCAGAATCGGGGCGTCGTTTCCGACATCGAGCTCCCGTATCGCACGAGTTATTGGGAAGGGATTGGCGAGGCAGACCTCGACTATGCCTTGAAGTTCGATCAAGTGGCACCCCAGCCCCACGACAACTACAAGCAAGCCACCAAGCCCCTCATCGACCAACTGCGCGAGCGTTCCGCTGGCCGCGTGGCCAAGGACGAGTTCTTCACGAAAGAACAAAGCAAGATCAAGGAGTTGATCAAGCGCCAACAAGAGCCCACGGTCACCTTGAACAAAGAGAAATTTCTGGCCGAGCGCGAAGCCGTGAATTCCGAGAAAGATCAAGAAGAGATGTTCGAGGATCTGCAGGACGAAGACCGTCCGGTGTTTCCTTCGACGCCTTACAACGAGGAAGTGATCTCAATCTCGTTGGATTACCTTGATTTGCTCGACCACGAAAGCGTGGCGGCCACGCATTGAAATGATTTAGCCGCTGTGCTTGCACCGCGTAGTTAACTCAACGCAATGCTCAACCCGTCATAAGCGAGCTCGACTCCCGGTGGGAGTGTGGCGCTCGTGGCCTCGTGCTCAAGATCATGCGAAATATGCGTGAGCAAGGTCCGCCGTGGTGTGAGCTCCGCCACGACAGCCAGTGCTTCGTCCAAGCTGAAATGTGTCGAGTGCGGCTCACGGCGGAGGCAATCGAGAATCAGCACGTCCAAGCCTTGCAGCTTTTCCATGCTTTCTGGGGGAATCGCGTTGGTGTCGGTGCAATAAGCCACGTTGCCGAAGCGGAACCCGAGTACTTGGCAATTTGGTCCATGGGCCAGTCGCACGGGCACGACTTCCGCGCCTAGCAGTGAAAACGGCTCCAGGTCGATATGCTGCATCGAAAGCTGCGGTACGGCCCCGCGATGGAGCGCCGAGGCATCGCGGAAGGCATAATCAAATGACTTGCGAATCCGGTTCTCCACCGGCATTTCGCAATAGAGCGGTACGGGGCCGCCCAAGTAAAACTGCATGAGCCGCAGGTCATCGAGCCCGAAAATGTGGTCGGCGTGTTCGTGGGTGTAGAGCACGGCGTGGGTGATGCCGATCTTTTCTCGCAAAAGTTGCATCCGTAGTTCGGGCGGGGTGTCGATCAACAAGTTCCCGCCGGACAGTCCCAATACCAAGCCACAGCGCGTGCGGTTGTTGTGCGGATCAGTGCTCGTGCAAGTCGCGCAGCCGCAGCCAATCGCCGGCACTCCCACCGACGTACCTGTGCCCAAAAAAATGAGCTGGCCACGAATATCACGGCTAACGGGCAAACGAGACAAAATCA
The DNA here is from genome assembly GCA_034439695.1 of Bythopirellula sp. Taxonomy (GTDB): domain Bacteria; phylum Planctomycetota; class Planctomycetia; order Pirellulales; family Lacipirellulaceae; genus Bythopirellula. Next base: position 15,706 of record JAWXAV010000130.1, read on the forward strand.
GATCCTTATCCGCAAGAACGTTGGTGAACCGGCAATTCTATGCTTAGGCCGCCGGTTCGTGCGACAAGCGGATCAATTTTTCCAGTAAATCAGCGGCCGCGCCACTGTCGAGTGATTGTGCCGCCACGGCAGCCGCATCGCGCGGATGGTCAGCCTGTCCCACCACCAATAACCCCGCCGCCGCGTTAAGCAGCACGATGTCGCGGGCTGGCCCCAATTCTCCGGCCAACACGGCACGAACTAATTCCACGCTCTCCTCTGGCCCTGAAATGTTGATCGCATCCAGCGGAGCGCGGGGGATGCCGAAGTCCTCGGGCTCCCACGCGAATTCGCGCTCTCCGGTGGGCGTGACTTCCGTTCCCAGCGTTGTCCCCGCCAAGGTGACTTCGCCCAAGCCATCTTTGCCACTCACGACGAACGAGCGTTCGGTGCCCAACAGTCGCAAGGCCGAGGCAATCAGCGGCCGCGTTTCGGGTCGCCCCACGCCAAGCAGTTGATACTGGGCTGCCGCCGGATTCGCGAGTGGTCCGAGCAAATTGAAAATCGTGCGAATCCCCAACTGCTTCCGCACGGCCGAGACATACTTCATCGCTGGGTGCATCAGCGGCGCAAAGCAAAAGCAGATTCCCAACTCGTTGAGACAGCGTTCCACTTGAGCGACATTCGCCCCAATGTTCACGCCCAAGCCTGCCAGCACGTCGGCCGAGCCACTGCGGCTCGTGACGCTGCGATTGCCATGTTTGGCCACCGGCACGCCGGCCGCGGCGATGACTAGCGCGGCGGTCGTGCTGATATTGAACGTCGTGCTGCCACCACCCCCCGTGCCGCAAGTGTCGAGCAATTTCTCGTGGCGGCTAATGATCGGCGTCATGTTGGCCCGCATCGCCGCCGCGGCACCGGCGAGCTCGGCCACGGTTTCGCCTTTTGCACTGAGTGCTGTGAGAAACAGCCCCATTGGGCCCTCGCCGCACGCGCCGGTCATGATCTGGCCAATGGCGGCCTTCATTTGCTCGGCACTGAGGTCTTGCCCCGAGGCGATCAAGCCCGCTAACGAATCAAAACTGTCTGTCATCTTTGGCTGATCGGGCATCTTCGGCTGATCGGGGCTGGTTGTTTCTTTGACCACGGAATTCTAGAATGCCTGGGCGATTGTGGTTCTCTTCCAGATTGGCCACAGCCTTCAATTGTGGCAAGAGAAGAAGACTTATCAACCCGTTGATAAGCAGGATTGTAGGCCGGAACGAGTCCTACGAGTTCCGGAATGACCGACATTTTGCACGTAAACTTTGCCGGAACTCGTGTAACTCGTTCCGGCCTACGACACACAGAACACTCGGCTGCAACAGATCGGCCCGCTACCATATGGCCAGAAAAGTCATTCTCGACGTGGATCCCGGCGTGGCCGACGCGCTGGCCATGTGCATGGCCTTATTCGATCAGCGGCTCGAAGTGATCGCCATGACGGCCACGGGGGGCAATGTCGCCCCCGAGCAAGCCACCCGCAATGTGCAAGCAATCATCGAACAACTCGACCCGCGACGCTGGCCACGAATCGGGGCGGCTGATCCGGATCAACTGCTGATTACCGACAGCCGCGAGCTTTGGGGCGAGGACGGCCTCTGCGGCGCGGACTTCCGCGTGGCTGAGTTACATCACCGGCACTCGGCGGTGAAGTTGATCTCTGATGAATTGAAAGCGGCTCCCGGCGAGATCACCATCGTCGCGTGTGGACCGTTGAGCAATATCGCCACCGCGATCCAGCGCGAGCCCGATTTGGCTTCGCTCGTGGGCCACTTGATCATGGTGGGGGGCACGCTCGACGGACCAGGTAACGCCACCCCCGCCGCTGAATTCAACATCTATTGCGATGCTGAAGCCGCTCGGGCCGTTTTCTTGGCCCCCATGACAATGACGCTGCTACCGCTCGACGTTAGTTCCAAGGTCGTCTTACGCTACGATGTCTTGGAGCAGTTGCCCAAATCAACGACTCGCTTGGGCCGCGTGCTGCGAGCGATTTTGCCGGGGGCATTCTTGGCTTCGCATCAGCGTTTGGGGATCGAAGGCTTGGTCGTTCCCGAGGCCGTCGCGATTGCCGCGATGCTGCATCCCGAATTGATCACCACGGAACGCAAACACTGCGACGTGGAACTGACTGGTGAGCTGACCCGTGGAGCCACCGTGATTGATCGCCGTCGCGTGACACCGCACCGACCGAATATGGACGTGGTGACCGAGATCAACATCGCGGCCACGGTCGACTGCATCCTACGCGGGTTGCAACAATCGGAATGATCTACTCGGGTCTTGCGGCGTTGGGATCGGACCAGCGGACGATGTCGACATAGGTCGTGATCAATTGGCCACTGCGAAAGAGTTCCACGGGAACGCGGCGGGCTACTTCGGTCCGTTTCACGAGATTGATCAAGTGCTCGTCGTTGTCGATCAGCATACCGTCGAAACGCAAGATGATGTCGTCGATCTTGATATCGGCTTGGCTCGCCGGGGAACCGACGGTAATGTTCGTTACGCGGGCTCCGGTGAGGCGGGTCAGCCCCACCCGCTGGGCCGAGGCCACATCAAAGCTGCGATCCAAAGCGACTCCCAAAAACCCGCGATCCACTTCCCCCGTGTCGATCAACTGCCGCATGATCCGCACGGCGATATTGATGGGAATCGAGAAACCGATGCCCTCGTTGCCACCGGAATTGCTGGCGATGGCCGTGTTCATGCCGATCACTTCGCCGCGCAAATTCACCAGCGGGCCACCGCTGTTGCCAGGGTTGATGGCAGCATCGGTTTGCAAAAAGTTTTGGTAGAGGACTTCCCCTTCGCCCAAATCCAAGTTGGACCGACCCTTGGCGCTGATAATGCCTCGGGTAACGCTCCGCTGTAAATTGAACGGACTGCCGAAAGCGAGCACCATGTCGCCGATTTCCATCTCGTCGCTGTTACCGATTCGCGCGGGAATCAGATTCTCTGCTTCCACCAACATGACGGCCACGTCGGTTTCGCGGTCGCTCCAAATCTCCTTGGGATGAAGCTGACGACCGTCGGCAAGTTCCAGCGAGATCAGGTTCTCGGAGGAATGTTTGATCACATGGCGATTGGTGAGGGCGTAATCGGCACCTTGATAACGCACCAACACGGCCGAACCCGCTTCCTCAGCGTCACGCCGCAGCCGGTATTGGGGCAGGGGGGTGGCTTCGATATGCACCACGGATGGCGAAACCAACCGCACGACCCGCTTGAAAATGCCCAATTGAGCATCCAGCGATTCCACATCCTGGGCCAATTCGACAAATGCTTCTTCCCGCTCGCCCGGCTCGGCAACGGTCTCCGTGACCTGCGCGGCGAGTGGCAACGAGACCAACGCTAGCAAGAACCAAGCCACGGTAGGAGCGAACTGTTCAGCGGACCACTTTGTTCCAGGGCGCATGATTGGTTCTCCAAAGAAATGGGCTTCTCCAAGGGAACGCGGCATTCGCCTGTGCGCGATCAAGGAAGGAAAACGCTTAGGTTTCCAAGTCACTAAACGACATGTCGCTGTCCACGAAACTGGCCCAACTATTGCCAACGCTGCCACCGGCTTCGGCGGCACGCTGGCAGTCGATGCAAGTCATCGCATAGGGCAGGGCGGTCAAACGGGCCAAGGGAATCTTGCTTTCGCAAACTTCGCATTGTCCGTAACTTCCCTGACGCATGCGTTCCAGGGCATTTTCGATGTGGGCCAATTCGCGGCTCTCGACTTCCGCCAGTTGCGAGCTAATTTCGTCCTGCGCAGCATCCAAAGCGGCATCAACCACGTCGCCGCCGGACTGCTCGGCCATACTTTTGAGCAAACTTAAATCGCCAGCCAGAGCCCGGCGCAGGGCGTCCCGACGTTGAATCAAGAGTGCACGCAACTTGAGAATCGAATCTTTACGAGCCATGATGTTTGCCTTACCGGTTAGTCCGCGACGCCTTAGTTTTCTGATCTCATTTTGTGTTTGCGTCAGCGGTGACTAATTTTCTCTGTTCCAGCCCAACAGTGCCCGATCCGATCGGTTCCTTGGGTTACCGTGCCATTGTTTTTCTCGCCCCCGCTACCGGGGAAATCCCGCGAGATGCACCGTAACTATAGTACGTGTTGCAAAGGATTGAGGTCGTTTTGTGCCAAAATCCCTGGTGGTTTGCAACCACTCGCATCGGCTTCTTATCTAAATTATTTCCAATAAACAACTTACGACTATCAGCGAAATTGATGACAGGTTCAATGAAACTGCATTTGGTCGTTGGACAACCCACCCAAAGTGGTAAAGCTCGCGCAAACATCGATTTTTCTTGTTTTTCTCGAATTAGTCTTACGCACTTTCGATAATCGACCTTTCTCTAGGCCGGATGCACGTATTTCTTGGCACAATCCTCAAAATTTAACGCCACCTTCGCAAAAACAGGTCTGCCACGTTCCAAGTTGCGTACTTCCGCAAGATTTTGGGATTCGTAAGTTCCATCAGCGAAAGCAGTTCCCGTCGAATCCATGACCTAATCTTGCATACGGCCAGAAATGGCTGGGGTGCCATCGTGCGCCTTCATGGCTACACCTTTCCCCGCTAGCAAGAACAAACGACTGCCATGCACACGCTGCTTAGCGACGAATCTGCGCGTCCCCCGGTGCTTCCCCGTCAGGTTGGCGAGGTCGAACTCAGGGTCATCCAAGCCGGCACGGAGATCGACCGCCTCGATCTGCCAGAGGGCAAATGCACAATCGGTTCGAGCCCGAGCTGCCAAATCCGCATCACGACCGGCCAACTCAAGCCACTGCAATGCCTGATCGTCCGCAACGAGGCTGAGATGACGGTGACCCGCTGGGCGGCTGGAGTGTTGCTCAATGGGGCCGAGTTCACGATGGCCCCCTTCCGCGTGGGCGATTGCCTGACGATAGGCGACTTGCAACTGCAGCTTGTGGCTTCGGCACAAGCCGCTATCGAAACCGACTTGCCCACGGAATGTCCCGTCGCGTTGCTTGATAGGGTCGAGGCCCAAGTCGCCACCGAAGTCAGCCCGGCCACTGAAGCCGAATTAGCACCCACACCGGTTGAAGTCCCCGTGGCTGCCATCACGACCCCGCCAGAATCACCAACTGCCTCAGACGCCGATCTCGCCCGACTTCACTCGGCCAATCAGAACGCCCGGCTACGGTTTCGTCGGTTAATCGGCACTTTGCGGGAGCTCCGCGACGAGGCTCACGGCCTCGATCACCATGTGCATGTTCTCTCCGAGCAATTGCAAACCGCCCAGCACGTCCACCAACAACTGACGGCGGAATTGCATCAAACCCAGGCCGTTGCCGCGGAACGAGAATCGCAATTCGGCGAAGAGTTGGACCGCGCGATCGCCGAATTATCGACCTCCTACGAACGAGCCAACGCCGCCGAGCAGAATCTGCAAACCGCCCACAGCGGCTTCCAGCAGCTTCATGAACAAATCGAAACTCTGAGCGCCGATTGCGAGCGGCTCCAACAGGCTCAATCCACGACTGCCGCGGAAAATGACCGCCTCGAACAAGCCCTGTCCGAGCGCGAAGCAGAATTCGTTCTTTTGCAACAAGAATTCTTGGGCATTCAACAGGCCTTTGCCGTTGCCCACGAGGAATTGCAGGGACACGTCACAGCGCTGCAAAATCAACTGGCCGAAGTCACCGCCGAACGCGACCGGCAAGCTGCCGAGTGGCAGCAGAAAATGCATCTCGCCGAGGAAGCCACTCGCGCTGAGTTACAACTGCGAACGACAGCACTTCAAAACGAGCTCTCAGCGGTAGCTGCCGAGCGGGAACAGCAAGTCGCCCACTTGCGTGACGAACTACAGAATCAATTGCGGCTGCAGCTCGAGCAGGCCCAAGAAGCCGCTCGCACTGAATTGCAGCAGCAGTCGGCAACATTTCAGAGCCAAATCGCGGATGCCGCTGCTCTCCGTGAGCAACAAGTCGATGAATTGGTGAGCCAATTGCAGCAGGCCCAGGATGCGGCCAGGGAAGCCACCCTGCGACTGGAAACCCCTGATCCCGCTTTGTCGGAGCTCACAGCCGAACTCACGGGCATTCGCCAAGAGCGGCAAGATCTGGCCAACGAAAATCATCGGCTTGGAGAGCAACTTGCCGATTCGGAAAAGCGGACGCAACTGCTGGAAATCGACGTTCGCAGCATCACCACCGAATGGCAGCATGCTCAAAACACGGCTACCCGCTTGCAAGAGGCCCACGTTGTCGCCGAGGCGCATATCGCGGATTTGACAGCGAAAATGGCCGACTTGGAATGTGCCGCGGCGGTGGAATGGTCGAGCGAGTGCGATCACGTTTCCGCACAACTTGCAGAAGTTCGCGAGCAACTCGCCGCTCGTGAGCAAGCACTTGCGGAAATCACCACGGATCGCGACCAGAACGCGGCCCAGTTAGCAACTTTGCAGCAAGAATTGGCCCAACGGCAGCAGGAACTCGCCGATGCTTACTGTCAGCTTACCGACCTGCAAGCGGAGCTCACCCGCACCGAAAAAGAGCGTATTCAACTGGCAGCGGAACTGACGGCCCGCGATGCACAATCCGCGGAGATCAACAGCCAACTTCAACGGGTCGAAGGGCAATCAGCGCGTGAATTGGAACAGCGAGACACTCGGATCACGGAACTTGTCAAAGAGCTACAACATGCTCGCGAGCAACTCGCCGCCGAGCTTAGCACCCGCGAATCCCAGTTTGCCCAGCTCATGAGCGAGCTCGCGGCAGCACAAGAACAGGCCCAGCTCGGCGTTGGGGAGCAAGATGCACGTCTCGCCGAACTCACCAGCGAACTTGAAGAAACACAACAGCAAGCGATTGCCGAAATCGACGCGCAGCAAGCTCGCATCAACGAACTTGTGACCCAACTCGGAGAAGTTCAGCAGCAGTTTGCCGCGGAATTGCAAACTCGCGAATCGCACTTGGCGGAATACCGCGATTCGCACCAACAAGCCTTGGCCGCAGTCGCCGAACGCGACGCGCTGCTGGCCGAATTAGCTCGCGAGCTTGAGCAACTTCACGTGCCTGCGACCGCCGCCGACTCCGAGAGCGACTCCCGCGTTGCCGAACTCAACACCGAGCTCCAGCAGGTCCAAGAGCAAGCGGCGCTTGACCTCGGTAGCCGAGAAGCCCAAATCAACGAGCTCGCCGAAGAATTGCAGCAAACTCGCGAAATGATGTCGGCCGAATTGCGTTCGCGCGAATCGCAAATTTCGGAACTCGCCAAGGAATTGAAGCAAACCCAAGATCACTTGTCCGACTGTGCCGCCCAAGGGGAGCGGCTCCACGAGTTGTACCAACAAGCCCAAGCCGACTTGGCAACGTTGAACTCGAACGTGCTGGCTGAAGCAAGCAGCGTGGGCGAAGATTCACTCGCGAGCGACCTGCCGCCCAGTTCGCCGAGCATGCCCAGCGATGATCCGCGTGATGATGATGAGCCGCGCATCGTGCGCGCGCTCGCCAGCGTTGCTGACCCGATCTTGAGCGAAACCTCGGAACCCGCCGAGCAGTTCGAGGCTCCGTCGTTCATCGACCGTTATAGTCACCTGCTTGATGACGAGAATGGGGATAGCCGGGAACAGGCGGAATCCACGCCTGCTCCCACGGCACTGGCACCAGCCGCTGACCTTGGCAACCTCGATCCGCACGACGATTCGGCTCTCGAAACCTACATGGCCAATATGATGCGCCGAGTACGCGGGGAAACCTCCTCCGAGACGATCGCGCCCCCGTTGGCAAAGTCGGAAGAACCTGAAAACGGAGTTGCTTTTACCAATCCCGTTTCTCGCATGACCATGCTCACACAACGTGTTTCGGCACCTCCGACGGCCGATCCGACTCACGCCAAGGAAACAGGCCTGATCGATTTGCAAGAGCTAAAAGGCACTTCGCAAAAACCACCGCTGCCGACAAGCCTCTCGGCCATGCGCGAGTTGGCCAACATTTCCGCTCGGCAAGCCATCGCCAAACATCGCAAACGCCGCCATTTTGAAGGGGCACTGAGCAAATTGCTCGTGGGTATCATCGCCGGCGTCACGGCCGCCTACATGCTTGTTACTGCCGAGAACTACACGAGCCCGTACTTTTTGGCGGGCTGTGCCGTGGCGGTGGTCAGCGGCTTCTGGGGTTTCAAGCTGCTGGGCATCCTGCTCGAAATGATCCGCGACGGCATTAACAACGAAGGCAATCCCGCCGAGCTCATGGACCTCACCGACGCGCTCCCCATCGACGGAAGCGCGGAATAGCGGGCGACATTAGCAAAAAATCCGCAGCGCCCCAGGTATCATCTCCACCGAGAACGGCGCCCTGCCCGCGACCTCACCGTCAAGATTGAGCGGCTGTTGGTCGTCAAGCTCGATGGCGAAACGCCGCACTTGATGATACTCGACGTGCGGTAGCTCCAGGTGCGAACCGACAAAGACTCGCCGAAACAGCCTCAGTATTTCCAGCCGAGAAGCCTTTCGCACCACAACCACGTCAATCAGGCCGTCGTCGATTTCCGCGCGCGGCGCAAGCATCATGCCGTTGCCGGTAAACTTGGTGATGCAGCCCACCACGAGCAAGAATTCGTCCTCAGAAACTTGGCCATCCAAAATCAGTCGCGCGAATCGCGGTCGTGGTCGGCACATGAAAATCAGCGTGGCGATGGCGTAACGCAGGGGGCCGAGCAGTCGCAGCTTTTCCGCCAGGCAGTTAATATCGACCACCGCTGACCAGCCGACAATGTTGATGCAATACACGACCTCTTCGCTCATCGTGACGCGTGCCACATCCAGCGCGCGGGTCTGCCCCGCCAGAATTCGGCGGGCTGATTCCTCGGGGTTCAGTCCACCTTGATGAAGATGGAGCGTGTTGCCGCTGCCGGCGGGGATCAAACCGAGTGGTAACGAAATCTGTTCTCCACGTTGCAGCAAGCCGTTGACCACCTCATGGACCGTGCCATCGCCGCCGATCACCAGGCAGCCATCGTACTTGTCCAAATCGAGTGATGCAGCCAAACGCTGAGCATGTCGGGGCTCTACACAGAGTTGGACATCGAGTTCTGCCTGCGCTGCTGCAAAAATCGGCCTAACCTGTTCCAAAACCTGTTTGCCACGTCGCCGACCACTGGCCGGATTCACAATAGCCACAAAGCGTTTGGAATCACCCAACCTAGAATCCTCGGTCGGCACACACATCGCCAAAATCGCGCAGGTGGTACTCGATACCCACGTAATCGAGAATCTTCGTAAGCCCCTTGAGCGCGACGGCCAAGCCATCAGGCCCGCTAAAGCCGCCGAATTGGCCGCCCCCTTTGAGATGCGGCTCCAGATCGAGAAACACGCCGGGAATGCCGCGGCGTTTCAGGCGTTTTTCGAGGGCCACGATTTCTCGCGCGAAATCCTTGAGAATCTGATCGTAGCCGCTGTCCCCCTTGTCGGCAGGGACATAGTTCTTGAGCAAGTCTTCCTCGACATGCGATTGCCGGGATTTGAGGTGCGGATCGTGGTAGTCCTTGATGTGCATCCAGCCGATGCTCGGCTTCATCGTCTGATACTGCTCAAACGTTTCGGCCATGCTGAAACCCTGGCTTACGATGTTGCCGCCGTCGAAAATCGTGACCACGGCGGGATTGTTGATGCGACGATGCAACTCAGCCATGAGTTGACCCGTCTGGCCGACAAGGTTCGCTTCAATTTCCAAACCAAACGTGAGATCGCTGCGATGGCAGACCTCGGCAATCTCGCCGAGTTGCTCCACCGCTTGGGGCACGTGCTCCCAGGGATCAGAACCCTTGGGATGATAAAATGAGAACCCGCGAATCAGCTTGGTCTCGAAAGCATGGGCCATCTCACAGGCCTTCGCCACTTCGGTCTCCAAATATTTCTTGAACGGCACAAAGCGGTTCGACGTGCCATCCTCCACGTTGCGCAGTTTCACTTTCCCAATGGGCGAGCCGATCGAGGCCACGTTGAGGCCAAAATCTCCTTCGAGGTGCCGCAGCTTGGTGATCTCGGCTTTGGTGAGCTTCATCACGTTTTTGATGCCGCTCCCCACGTCGACAAACCGCAGGCTGTAGTATTCCAAGCCAATCGCGGCCAAGGCGGCATACTGCTCGTAGGCCGTCTTGTGGATGGCACCTTCATCGCCAAAGGCCGAAAGAATCACACGCGGGGCTTGGGTCATGAAGTTGGCCTTGGGTTACTTGCTAAGGAACGGACCCAGGGATTGCTATCCCTGGGCTTTGTGAGCGTTACATTACTGAATCATGTTCGGCGGTGACTGTTTCGGTGATGCCACCCCGAGCGCTGAACGCCGCCACGATTTTTAACCAGCGCGGAGACAGCACGGCTGCCAAATCGTCGAGTATGGTGTTCGTGACATTCTCATAGAAAATTCCTTCATTGCGAAAGCTCTGCATATAGAGCTTTAAGCTCTTGAGTTCCACGCAGTGACGGTTCGGAATATAGTTAATCGTGATCGTGCCAAAATCAGGCTGGCCCGTCTTTGGGCAAACCGAGGTAAACTCGGGGCACACGATTTCAATCTTGTAATCGCGCTGCGGGAATTGATTCTCAAATTTTTCTAATTTGCCGCGGAAGTCACTCATCTCGTCTCCTTTCGATGAATCCCCGATTGTGGCATGATAAGGCCAGTGCGCAAAGGCGTTGCACTTAATTCCCTCCTTTCCCTTGACGCATGACGTATTCAAACAAAAAAGCCGTTGTTTTGCTTTCCGGCGGGCTCGATTCGGCGACAACCGCCGCGCTGGCCAAGTCCGAGGGGTTCGCGGTTTACGCGCTCAGCATCGACTACGGCCAGCGGCATCTCTTTGAACTCGAAGCGGCCCGTCGCGTGGCGGCTGCGCTGGGCGTGGTGGAACATAAGCTGGTGGCCATCGACTTGGCCTCGCTGGGGGGCAGCGCTCTCACGGCCGATATTGCCGTGCCGCAAGGCCGCAGTGCCGACGAAATTTCCATGGGCATCCCCATCACTTACGTGCCGGCTCGCAACACGGTGCTGCTGTCGCTCGCCTTGGGTTATGCTGAAGTCTTGGGGGCGGCGGATATTTTCGTCGGCGTCAATGCGGTGGACTACAGCGGCTACCCTGATTGCCGACCAGAGTTCATCGCCGCGTTTGAAAAGCTGGCGAACCTGGCCACCAAAGCTGGGGTCGAAGCAACGTCGGACTTCCACATCCACACACCCTTGATTCGACTCACGAAGGCGGAGATTATTCAGCGCGGCACGCAACTGGGGGTTGATTACAGTCTTACTCACACCTGCTATGCACCCGACACGGAGGGCATTTCCTGCGGACGGTGCGATGCTTGTCACCTACGAAAAAAAGGCTTCGTCGACGCGGGATTGGTGGATCCGATTGAATATCGATGAAAATCGCGGAAATTTACAAATCGGTGCAAGGCGAAGGGCTGCTCACGGGCACGACCAGCGTGTTCGTCCGCGCGAGCGGTTGCAACTTGCGCTGCTGGTTCTGCGACACGCCATTCGCTTCCTGGCAACCCGAGGGAATTGACTACGCGGTCGACGAAATCGTGGCCGAAGTCGAAGAATGGGATTGCCGGCACGTCGTGCTGACGGGCGGCGAACCGATGCTGTTCGCCGAGCTTATACCGTTGTGCGAAGCGTTGCGAGCGCAAGGTCGGCACATCACCATCGAAACAGCGGGCACGCTCTTGTTGCCGGTCGAGTGCGATCTGATGTCGATTAGCCCCAAGTTCGCCAGCAGCGGCCCCGACGCACGGCAGCATCCCCATTGGAGCCGCCGCCACGAACGCCAACGCCTTCAACCCGACGTGATCCGCGAACTCTTGAGTAACTACGACTCCCAACTCAAGTTTGTGATCGACGCCAAAGCCGACATTGCCGAACTCACGGCGTTTCTCCGTCATTTTCCCGAGATTCGTGCCGACCGCATCCTGTTGATGCCGCAGGGCACGAACCAGGAAGAGCTTGCCCAACGGGCAGCGTGGCTAGAACCCCTGTGCCTGGAACGCGGCTGGACCTTCTGCCCCCGCCGACAAATCGAATGGTTCGGTCCCGTGCGGGGGACGTAATGCGAGTCTGCACAGCGTAATTTATGATGGCAAATACGTCGCAAAACACCGTGGTGTTTCCCACAGCCGGACTTCCACGATGGGAAAGCCGTGGGACTGCGATTCGACAAAGATCAGCTTCGCAATGTTTTCAGCCGTGGGGTTTTCATCGAGCAGATACAGCGGCTCGCCCATTTTTTCCAAGATCGGCACGACCGGATCCTCGCGGCAAAGAATCATACGATGGTCGAGATTGTCGTCGATCCAGGTACTCACCGTTTTCTTGATGTCGCTGAAATCGAGGACCATCCCACGGGAATCGAGCTTTTCCCCCTCAATCGTGATCACCGCCCGGCCGTTATGGCCATGCAGATAGCGGCACTTGCCGTCGTAATTCAAGAGGCGGTGGCCATAGCAAAAATCAATCTCGCGGGTGACTCGGAACATTGGTGGTGCCTCGGCGGTAAGCGGTGGAACATTTCAGAATATCAAAAATGCCGGTCACGCGTTAGCCGGCATCGTCCCGATGCCGTTCTCTAGACTCGGCATCGGGACGATGCCGGCTAACTCGTTCGATCTTGCCATTCTGCTTCAACTGGCCGATATTGGGCCGATTAACACATACAACTACTGGGGCACAATTCATGACCAACTTCGCCCAACGCCGCGGCAAGCTTCGCAGTCTCCTGCGAAAAGACGGCACCGACGCGCTCCTGGTGACCAACTTTACGAACGTCACCTATCTCACGGGCTTTACCGGCGACGACAGCTATCTGCTCGTCACCCCCAAGCACGACATCATGCTCAGCGACGAGCGCTACACCACGCAACTCCTGGAAGAGTGCCCCGACCTGGAGTTTGAAATCCGTGGACCTGGTAAACAGATGCTCCCGACTCTGGCGGCGGTGCTCAAAAAGGCCAAGTTTCAAAAGCTCTCGGTCGAGGCCAACTCGATGACCCTCGGTCTGCACGCGGCGTTAGGCAAAGCGGCCCCCGAGTGCGAATTGGTTCCTAGCCAAGGTTGGGTCGAGGGGCTCCGCATGATCAAGGATCGCGACGAAATTGCTCGGACGAGAGTTGCCTGCGAGCAGGCCCGAAGGGCCTTCGAGGTGGTCACGGCTGGCCTGAAGCCCGAAATGACCGAACACGAAGTCGCCACGGAGTTGCAATACCAAGCCCGGCGGTTTGGGGCCAAGGGGCTGAGCTTCGACGCCATCGTGGCCACGGGGCCTCGTGCCGCCCTGCCACACGCCCGCCCCACGCAGCAGCAATTGGGGGCTGCGGACTTCACCCTGATCGACTGGGGGGTCAACGAGGGCCTCTACATGAGCGACTTGACTCGCATGGTGGTGACCGGTAAAATCTCGCCCAAACTCCGTAAGGTGTATGGAGTTGTGTTAAAGGCGCAGTTGGCCGGGATCGCTGCCATTCGGCCTGGCGTCACTTGCGAAGCCGTCGACCAAGCCGCGCGTGGCGCGATCGCTAAGGAGGGCTTTGGCAAACAGTTTGGTCACGGACTTGGACATGGAACGGGACTGGAGATCCATGAAGCGCCCCGATTGGCCCAAGGCCAGTCGACGGTGTTGGCACCGGGAATGATCGTGACCGTCGAGCCGGGCATCTATTTTCCAGGTTGGGGAGGTGTGCGGATCGAAGACGATATCCTTGTGACACGCGAGGGTCACGAGGTGCTCACCTCGGTCCCCAAGGAACTTGACGACTGCCTGGTGGGTTGAAGCCGTGCAAGAAAGCACTCTTCCTGCCAAAACTGATAAGACAACTTGACTTGCCAGGCAAGGGTCGCACTCAACGCGATCCTTCCTGTCACACAGCGGGAGATGCGAGATGAAAGACGGAGGATCCGGCCCAAACGACGTGTTCGACGTTCGCAAAGTCCGACGGCTCGTGGAATTGATGAACGAGCATGAGTTGGCGGAGGTTGACTTGCGACAAGGGGATCAACGCATCCGCCTGCGCCGCGGCCACGAACCGATTATCCAAATGGGTGCGCCTGCCCCGACACCGGCACTTTCGGCTGCTCCCGCCCCTGCCGCTGTTCCCGCCGCCCCCCCAGCGGCGGTCGATGAGGCGAACATCACCTATGTCACCAGCCCGATGGTTGGCACGTTCTACTCCGCTTCAAGCCCGGAAACCCCGGCGTTCGTGAACGTGGGTGATTCCGTCGGACCTAGCACGGTAGTTTGCATCCTCGAGGCCATGAAGGTCTTTAACGAAATCCCCGCCGAGTGTTCAGGCAAAATCCTGGCCCGACTCGCCGAAAACGGCGACGCCATCGAATATGGCCAGAAACTGTTCAAAGTCCAAAAGTCCTGATCTGCCCCAGATATCAAGCCTGCCATGTACCAAAGAATTCTCGTAGCCAATCGCGGAGAGATTGCCCTGCGAGTGATCCGCGCTTGCCGCGAGCTTGGCATTGAGACTGTCGCCATTTTTAGCGAAGGAGATCGCGGGGCCCATTATTTGGAACTCGCCGACGAGGCCTACTGCGTTGGGCCCGCCAAGGCCGCTGACAGCTATCTTCGCATCGCCAACGTGATCAGCGCCGCCGAAGTGGGCAACGTGCAGGCGATTCACCCGGGCTATGGTTTCCTCTCGGAAAACGCCCACTTCAACGAAATTTGCCGCAGTTGCAATATCGACTTCATCGGCCCCAAGCCGGAAGCGATGGCCAAGCTGGGCGACAAGAATGAGGCCCGCAAAATGGCGAAGCGGGCCAATATCCCTGTCGTGCCGGGCAGCGACGGCATCATCGAGGACGTCGAAGACGCCTTGCGCTTCGCCCATGAAGTCGGCTTCCCCGTGCTCATCAAAGCCGTCGCCGGTGGCGGTGGCCGCGGCATGCGCGTGGCAGCCAACGATTTGACGCTCAAGTCCGCTTTCCAACAAGCCCGCACAGAAGCCGAAGCCGCCTTTGGCAACGGGGCCGTCTACTTGGAAAAATACATCGAGCAGCCCCGCCACGTCGAAGTCCAGGTGCTCGCCGATCACCACGGCAATGTTCTACACCTCTGGGAACGCGATTGCTCGGTGCAACGTCGGCATCAAAAGCTGATCGAAGAAAGCCCCAGCACCAGCATCACGCCGGAAACTCGCGATGCCATGTGCAACGCGGCCAAGCGACTGATCCAGCTAGCCGATTACACCAACGCCGCGACCGTGGAGTTCATCGTCGATAAAGATGGCAATTACTACTTCATCGAAGTGAACGCCCGCATCCAGGTTGAGCATCCCGTCACCGAAATGATCACGGGGATCGACCTGATTAAGCAACAGATTTTGATCGCCTCAGGCGAAACGCTGTCCATTAAACAAGAGGACGTTCAGCAACGCGGCGCGGCGATTGAGTGCCGGATCAACGCCGAAGACCCCAAGGCCAATTTCCGCCCCTCACCGGGTAAAATCGAGCGCATGATTATCCCCGGTGGCTTTGGCGTGCGGTTCGATTCCCATGTGTACGGCGGCTATGTGGTTCCTCCCTATTACGATTCGATGATCGGCAAGCTCATCGTGCATCAGCCGACCCGTGCCGAGGCAATCCGCACGATGCTGCGGGCACTTTCCGAACTGCGGGTCGACGGCATCAAAACCACGGCCGGCTTGCATCAAGAAATCTTGAGCCACAGCGCATTTGCAGAAGGCCGGATTGATACCACCTTCATCGAGCGGGAATTCACGTTTGGATAACACTGTCATCCCGAGGGAGCCTTGGCGATCGAGGGATCTGGTTTGCAACACCAACAAGCATGGATGTACTTACCAGGGGAGAAGCCAGATTCCTCGGTCGGCAAGCCTCACTCGGAATGACACTGCTGCTAAACCACCAACCATTCGCGCAAGCCATTTCTCAGATTAGAATAATTGCTCGAATCGAGGCAAGTTTTTTGACTTAGATGGGATTGATCCAACATGGCTGACAACACACTCTCACGTCCCCCCAAGATGCTCCACAATTTTCGCCGGGCGGCGATTTTGTTTGCCGGTGGACCGGCTCCCGCCGCCAACGCGGTGATCTCCGCCGCAGCCACCGCCTTTCTCCGCAACGAAATTGAAGTCGTCGGCATCAAGTACGGTTATTCGTCGCTCGTGAACTACACGCCGAACAGCCCGCTCGTCGAGGGCCGCGACTATGTGATGGTCAATCACAAAATGCTCGGCCGCACCCGCAACTCGCAGGGGATCATGCTCGGCACGGCCCGCACGAATCCTGGCAAGATGGTTTCGCATCCATCGCACCTCTCAGACCCCGATAAGAGTGCGCCGCTGAAAACCGTGTACGAAGCCTTGCGTTCGATTGGCGTCGATCTCTTAGTTTCCATCGGCGGTGACGACACGCTTAAGACAGCCAACAAGTTCAAGCTTTTCCAAGAACGCCTGCCGCTCGATGCCCACCGAATCCCCGTCGTCCATTTGCCCAAAACCATCGATAACGATTATTGCGGCATCGACTTTACCTTCGGCTATTTCACGGCCGTTGATTTCTTAGCCGGTGAAGTTCGCAACCTGCTGGCCGATGCGGAAGCCAATCGCAGTTACTTCCTGTGCGAATCGATGGGCCGCAGCGCGGGTTGGTTGGCCTACGGCGTGGCCATCGCCGGCGAGGCGAGCCTCGTGATCAGTGTCGAGGACATCGTCGGCAAATACCGCGCGAGCGAGGAAACTTTTGACCCCAAAACCAGTGAAAAGGGTACTCGTCCGGTCATGAACATGGACGAGGTGATCCCGCGCATCGTCGCCACCATGACTGCCCGGGAAAAGGAAGGCAAGGAATACGGCGTGATCGTGATCGCCGAAGGCCTCGCTGAATTGCTCCCCAACAAATACCTCGAAGGCATCGGCCGCGACGATCATGGCCATATCAACATCTCGGCGATCAATTTGCACGACATTTTCGCCGACCTCGTTGCCAAGGAATACACGCGGCAAACTGGCAAGAAACGCAAAATCAACCCCATGCAACTGGGTTACGAAGCCCGCTGTGCGAAACCACATGCTTTCGACGTGATGCTCGGCAGCCAACTCGGCGTGGGGGCCTATCGGGCACTCATCGAGAAGCGGCTCAACGGCGTGATGGTCTCCGCATCTGGGCAATTCCAGTTGGAATATGTGCCCTTTGACGAATTAGTCGATCCCGAAACGTTGGTTACCGTGGTACGCTACATCGAACGCGACAGCGATTTCCAACGTCTCACGCGCTTCCTCGAAACCTACGTCGACGACGGACAAGTCGCTCGCTAGCCCGCCTCACACACCGGAAATTCCATGAGCTTCCCCGCTCCGTTTTATAAATGGCGTCCCCACCCCTGGCATGGCTTGGATCCCGGCCCTGATGTACCACACGTCGTGGAAGCCTACATCGAGCTGACGCCCTTCGATCGTGTGAAATACGAACTCGACAAGAAGACCGGCTATCTGCGGGTCGATCGGCCCAATCGCACATCGTCGTTCTGTCCGACGCTCTACGGCTTTGTTCCCAAGACTTACTGCGGAACTCGCGTCCAGGCGATGATGCCCGAATCCGTTTCCGGCGATGGCGATCCCCTAGATATCTGCGTCATCAGCGAGCGCCCGATCAACGTCGGCGAAGTCATTCTGAAGGCCCGTGTCGTGGGTGGCCTGCCCATGCTCGACAATTACGAGGCCGACGACAAGATTATCGCCATTATGGCCAACGACGGCATGTGGGAAAAAGTGCATGACGTGAGCGACCTGCCGGCGATCCTCGTCAATCGCCTGCGGCATTACTTCCGCACGTACAAAATGCTCACCCCCGACGATCCTCCCACCGTGGTGGGCGAGCCCTACGGCCACGAACACGCGGAAAAAGTGATCCAAGCCGCGATGGCCGATTACATCGAGAACTTCGGCGAATAACAGACAAGAGTCGAGAGCTAAGAGTCAAGAGCCACCCCAACTGGCTCTCAGCTCTGGACTCTCCGCTAAAAGCTATTTCACCCGGCCAACGTCCCCTTCGTGCTTGGCACCCCAGGCATCCGCGGATCGCTCTCAACAGCCATCCGCATCGCGCGGGCCGTCGCCTTGAAGATCGCTTCGGCAATGTGGTGGCTGTTACGGCCATAGTGCAAGAGCACATGCAGATTGCACAGTGCATTGGCCGACACCGCTTGCCAGAAATCTTCGAGCAGCTCGCTATCAAAATCGCCAATCTTCGCCGCCGGCACGAGGGCGTTGTAAGCCAGGATACTGCGGCCACTGAAATCGACCGCCACGGTCACGAGCGTTTCTTCCATCGGCAAAGTAAAATGCCCATACCGGCGAATCCCCGCTTTGTTGCCGAGCGCTTCACGGAGCGCGAGCCCCAAACAAATGCCGGTGTCTTCCACGGTGTGATGCTGATCGAAGTGCAGATCACCCTGAGCATGAACCTTGAGATCAAACGCTCCATGCTTCGTGAACAGATCAAGCATGTGGTCAAAGAAGCCCACGCCGGTCTTGATCTCAGCCTTCCCCTCGCCATCGAGGTTCAGATCGAGCACAATCTGCGTTTCATTAGTTTTGCGTTCCAGGCGATGCGTACGTGCCATAATCAATTCCCAGCGTTAGCCGGCATCGTCCCGATGCCGTGAAAATGTTATACTACATCCTAACACGGACCCCGCCACGGCACGACGGGTTCAAAAGCCGACACCCCCACAGCGCAAGCCTGTTTTTAGAGGGTAGCCCGCGCGTCTGCTACAACCGTTGCGGTCCGCGACTTGGCCTTTTAGGTCTCCTCGAAAGCCTCACGTTCGAAGGGGTTATCTCGATATGGATCTAATCCGTTCCATGCGGCGATCGCCGAGGCCGCCAAGTAGAGCGGGATAAAGAAAGGCCCCCACCGCTCGTACTGGCGGACGTGAACACGCTCGTGATCACGAGTTGAATCGAGGCACGATTGGTCGCAACCCCAGACCACATGACCAAAGGTGATTGCCGCTCCTGATCCCACCCATGGTAATCCGCGCCTTAGCAATCGTGTGATAATTCCTCCATAAACCTCAATCACACCGCGCACCACTTTAATACTGCCGCCCTGAAGTAACGTGAGTGGAACCGGCAACAATCCAATGCAGCTTGCCGGCGCGACCCAGAGATACAATAAAGGTTGAAACCAACGCATCTCAATTCAATCTTTTACAACGTCCACTCCGGCGCTTTCGCTCGCACCATTTCCGTGAGTCGTAACAGCGTTGTCACATCAAGCTCCTCGGTACGCGCTTTTTCGCCGAGCTGCATCTCGCTCAAGATTTCGTCGATCTCCGGCTTGGAAAGGTGCTCCTTCATCGCGGCCACGATGTTCGCTCGCAGAAATTTGCGGCGATGGATGAAGATCGTTTTCACGAACTGATGAAAATACTTGAGGTCGAGGATCGCCGCGCGTTTTTCGGGATCGATCACGATCTTTACAATCGCGGAATCGACTTTCGGCATTGGCCAGAACACGGTCGGGGGCATGATCCGCACAATCTCGGTCGCTGCTTGGCTCTGCATCCACACGCTCAGCGCCCCGTAATCTTTCGTCCATGGTTGAGCAACGATGCGGTCGCCAAGTTCTTTCTGAATCGTCGCCACCATCATGTACGGCACGTGGGGACAGAGTAGCAAATTGGAAAGCACCGGCGTGGCGATGTTGTACGGCAAGTTCGCCACCAACTTAAACCGTCGCCCAGGCGCTTCGGCCAGCTTCTCGCCGACGGCCTCCATTACGCGGTCGTCAAAATGATTTTTGTTGTGCAGCGCGTCGAAATTCAGCATCTTCACATGCGAATACTCGAGCAATTCCTCGCTGGCAAGTTCAAACAGATGGCTGTCGATCTCGACCGTCACGACCGCTGCCGCCCGCTGAGCCATCGCCGTGGTCAGCGCCCCGGTGCCCGTGCCAACTTCCAGCACGACATCGTCCTTGGTGAGCTCCGCCGAATCGATCAGCAGCCGATGCAAGTTGAGGTCGATGAGAAAATTCTGCCCATGCCGCGTGGCAGGGGTAATTCCCATTTCACGAAAGCGGGTGATCAAAAACGATTTGGTTTGTCGGTTCATTAAGAATTTGTCAGTTGTTCGTTGTCAGTTGCCAGTAGTTAGTGTGATTCACGCCAAGCGAGTTGGCGTTCGACATATTTGGCGAGCAGGTCCGTCTCGATGTTCACGTGGTCGCCCACTTGGCGGAACCCTAGGGTTGTGACTTTCAACGTGTGGGGAATCAGCGCTACGCTAAATCGATTCTGCTCAACATCAACCAGCGTGAGGCTTACCCCATCAACAGCGACCGAACCCTTGCTGGCCATTTGCCGAGTAAGTTCCGCCGGAACGCGAAACCAAAACTTCGACCACTCGGCATCATCAAATCGCTCATCGACGCTGCCGACACCATCGACATGCCCCGCGACCAGATGCCCGCCAAGTTCATCACCCAGCTTGAGCGATGCTTCCAGATTCACCCGGTCGCCTTGCTTGACTGCGCCAAGCGTCGTACGACTCAGCGTTTCTTCCCCCGCTTCAAATTTAAGCGCGTCACCTTCAATCAACACGACGGTGAGGCAACAACCGTTGATCGCGATGGAATCACCTATCGCGGAGCGCCTAGCAATGTCCGGATCACTCACCGTCAGCCGCACTCCCGGCCCCACGGGTAAGAGTAATTTCACCTCCGCCAAACTTTGCACCAAACCCGTGAACATCGTCAAACCGCCCCACGCTGGGTTGGCTTCCCCACTTGGCCGCGAGCTTTGGCCGCCTGCCACGCGAATTTCAAAGCCGGCACGGCAACGTAAAGACAACATAAAATCGGCACGGCAAACCAACGGACCATCAACAGCCCCATGATGGCCAGCAGCAGACTCACGATGTGGGTAAAGCTTCGTCGACCCCGTATGAGTTGTGTAACGATGTGCGGATAGGGGATGCGCGACACCATCAGCACGGCAATCACCGCGGCACACGGCGGCAAAATCCGCTGCAGCCACCAGTCGAAGCCCGCGTAATTCTCGAAGTTAAATTCGTTGCGCAGCGTGTAAGAAAAAATCGCCAGACTCGCGATCACAGCCGCGGCGGCAGGGGAGGGGAGTCCCGAGAATGATCCG
Organism: Bythopirellula sp.; assembly: GCA_034439695.1. Lineage (GTDB taxonomy): Bacteria > Planctomycetota > Planctomycetia > Pirellulales > Lacipirellulaceae > Bythopirellula. The sequence goes on from JAWXAV010000130.1 coordinate 36,867, forward strand.
TGGTCGTCCTTTTCGTCGGTCTCGACATTGTAGCGCGCGAGCCGTAGCGCCGCGCAACAGGCAAACAGCGCTGCAATCGTCCAGACTGCTTCCTTGTGCAAGCTGCTGAAATCAGGGCACATCTTCACCAGCAAAATCGCGGGGGCGACGCCGAAGGAAACCGTATCACTCAGGCTATCAAGTTGCCCGCCAAAGTCGCTCGTGGTGCGCGTGAGTCGGGCGAGTTGGCCATCAAACGTATCGAACAACATCGCGAGAAATATCAGCAGCCCACACAGCATCAAATTGTGCGTGGGGTCGGTGCTTTCCAGCAATTGCCGAGCAGAATCGATTTTGGGAGCTGGCACGAAATCGATCAAATCGGGGCTGGCGATGCGACTGGCCACGACAATCGCGAAAAATCCGCACACAAGATTGCCAAGCGTAAACAATGTCGGCAGAACGGCAATCGGGCGGACAGGTCGCATGGTTGGTGATTGAGCTTGGGGTGAGAAATTTTAATCGGAGTGGGGGCTAATCGTGGTAACGGGCGAGGATGCTGCTGCCCGCTTGCACTTTGTCGCCGACGGCGGCTGTGACCAGCACGGCGTCGCGGGGCAAAATCAGTTCGGTCCGCGAACCAAGCTTAATCATACCAAATTTCTCCCCGCGCTGGACCGCCTGCCCCGGTTTTAGTACGCACACAATTCGCCGGGCAATCAAGCCGGAAATCGCCCGCACGGCCAGTCGCCGCTCAGGGGCGGCAATTTCTTCCAAACCAATCCAGAGATACTCATTCCGTAGGGCGCTTTCGGGATTGATCGCGTTGAGAAACTCTCCCGGCTTGTAAAACATCTCCACCACCCGCGCCGTGCGTGGCGCACGGTTGACATGCACGTTGAAGATCGACAGAAAAATGCCGATCCGTACCGCGGGGCCATCAAAAAAATCATAGTGTTCCAGTTCCGTCACCTCGGCAATCGTGCCATCCGCGGGCGAAACAATCGCGCTGGCCTCTTGCGGAATCATGCGGTGAGGATCGCGAAAGAAATAAACGATCAATCCCAACACCACCGCCAGTGGCACCGCGAGCCACCACCACCAACCGCCAAGCCAGCCAAAAAAAATCGTCGCCGCCACGAGCGGCCAGCCCATGAGTTGCAGTTCCGCCAACCCCCAACGTGCAAACGGCAAATACTCGCGCCACAGGAAGGGATCGTCCTCGGGCGCCCAGTGCGCCGTGCAGAGATTCACGCAATATTTCAGATCACGCGGATCGAGAATCTCATGCGGCGCGCCGGAAGCATCCCCCAGCCGGCGCGCCGCCATCTGCCGCACATAGCCAGGGCGAAATGTCTTGAGATACCGCCGCCGCCAACGCCCCCAGGCGAGTTCGATTTGGTAGCACTTCCCCCCGCCGGGCTGCACGCTGCGAATGTTGTCGGGAAGCGGGGGATACATAGTTTCAGACATCTTTGAATCTGCAGTTTAGGCGTTTGGCAAACTCTTTAGGGTACACGCCATGAGCCAGGAAACAAGCTTCAGGTCTTCAGGAATTTTAGGGGTCACAAGTAGCCCTTGATAGTGCCTACCGAGAACGTGTTTTCCTTTGTGAGCGCCTCCGGTATCCCGTCAGGGATAAAAGCCATTAGCCCGGGGTAAGAAAAGCGAGCTTTAGCGAGTCTTTTCGCCACCCCGGGAAAGGTATGAAAACATTCTTCGTCCGAGGTGCCAGCATTGTGTTCCGACGGAGTGCCCTCGAGGACGAAATCAACCGCGGCTGGAATTTCGGCCTCGATAACAGTGCCTCGGTACACAGGGCATGTTGCTCGGCCGAGGAATCTCTACGGGGCGTGACCCGGGGTAGCGACGAAGCTCGCCAAGCTCACTTCGCCGCAACCCCGGGCTAATAGCTTTAATCCCTCACGGGATACAAGAAGCATGTGCCAATGGTTGATTGAAAGAACTACCATGTCGAAAGTAGGTAATTTGCCCACTAAAAATCCGGATGAACCCAAGCTTCTACGAATGGGTCAGAATGGTATCATGGAAAAGCTTCACACCAATGTGCCGTAAAAAAATCAATCATGCACACAGTTAACGCCACTACCATCGGCGACTCACTTAAAGTCGTGATTCCCAAAGCGATGTTACAACACCTGAAGCTTACAGGTGACGATTACTTTCAGATAGAATATACCTCGACCGGCATAAGATTAACTCTTTGTGATGCCGAACTTGCGGGCCAACTGAAAGGCGTTGAGAAGGTGATGGAAGAAGATCGGGAAGTTCTGCGTAAATTGGCGGAGTAATTACTTGAAGATTCTTACTAGCCGCGGGCGGTAGCCGGCGGTTGAGTAAGCGTTCACCGCCAGCTACCGCCTGCGGCTATTAGGTTCAGCAATCAAAATCTAGCGAGGCTCCTACCCCAACAACGGGCATGTATCAAACCAATTCCGCCCTTGCTCGGTCATCCACTCGCGGCACTCGTCGGGGCCCCAAAAGCCGGGGTCGTACATGAACAGCGTCGGCTTGTCGCGCGATTCCCAGGCTTGGATAATCGGGTCGCACACCTTCCAGGCCGCTTCGACCTCGTCCGCGCGGGCAAACAGGCTCGCGTCCCCTTCGAGCGCATCGAGCAGCAGCCGCTCGTAGGCTTCCGGAATCGCGCCGCGAAACTCCTTTTGATAATTGAAGCTGAGATCGGTTTGCCGGGTCCGCATTCCCGCATCAGGCACCTTCGTTTGAAAGTGCATCTGAATTCCTTCGGCAGGCTGTACTTGAATCACCAACCGATTCGCCTCTCCCAGAGTCGTGGAAGCATCCGCGAATAGCTTCTGCGGCGGAGTATGGAACTGAATCACGATTTGCGTCGTGCGGCAGGACATCGCCTTGCCGCTCCGCAAATAAAACGGCACGTCCTGCCACCGCCAATTGTCGATCCACAATTTCATCGCGGCAAAGGTCGGCGTGCGGCTCGTGGGCTTCACCCCTTCGGAAGCCGTGTAACCCCGGTACTGGCCACGAAAAGTATCGTGCTGCACTTGATCGGGCCCCATGCCGCGAATGGCGTGCAGCACTTTCACCTTTTCGTTGCGAATCGCATCGGCTTCGTACCGCACGGGGGCTTCCATGGCCGTGACCATCAACAGTTGCAGAATATGATTCTGGAACATGTCGCGAATCACGCCCGCCGTGTCGTAATAACCCGCGCGGCTGCCGACTTCTACCTCTTCCGCCACGGTGATCTGCACGTGATCAATATAATTGCGATTCCAAATCGGTTCGAAAATCGTGTTGCCGAAACGGAGCACCAAGAGATTCTGAACCGTCTCTTTGCCGAGATAATGGTCGATGCGGTAGACCTGATGCTCGTCAAAGACATCATGCACCTCGCGGTTGAGCGCCTGGGCGCTGGCCAAATCAATGCCAAACGGTTTTTCAATCACGACACGACGAGGGCAGTCTGTCTCGCAGGCCAGCCCCGCCTTGCCCAAATGTTCAACGGCCTGCATGTAAAATCGCGGTGCCGTGGAGAGATAATAAACTCGCGTGCCCGCTTCACCCGACTCGATCTCATCCAAAAACTTCGCAAGTTTGTGAAAATCCTCGACCTGTCCGATATCGCCAGGGACATAATAAATCCGCTCGGCAAACTGAGTCCATTTTTCTTTGTCGAAACTCTCGCCGGCAAATTTTTCGGTCGTCTGCGCCAACTCTTCACGCCACTGGGCATGAGAATACTCAGTCCGCGAAACCCCCACGATATTGAGCGGCGTTTTGAGTCGCCCCTTGCGAAAGACCTGATACAAAGCCGGAATCAATTTGCGGCTGGTGAGGTCTCCCGAAGCACCGAAAATGACAATCGTAGCCGCCATGAAGGGCTCCGCGCGGGGTTAGGTGGCGATTCGCAACGCGCCAAGCAAGATAGCCCGCGAGGCGTTCCGTGTAAAGCCAACCAAAGCAACAAGGCATCAGATCGTCATCGCGGTAAAACCGCCATCGACGTAGATTGTCGTCCCCGTGATAAAACTGCCCGCCGTTGGCGATAACAGCAGCAGCGCCGCGCCGATCAGTTCTTCGGGATTGCCAAACCTCTTCATCGGCGTGTGAGCCATGATGGCTTCGGTGCGTTCGGGGCTGAGAATCTTGCGATTCTGTTCGGCGGGGAAAAAGCCGGGGCAAATGCAGTTGATCCGCACGTTTTGCGGAGCGAATTCCCGGGCCGTGTTCTGCGTGAGACTCAAAATCGCCGCCTTCGTGGCCGAGTAGGTGTAAACCTTCGACAGCGGCAAGAAGCAAGTGACGCTGCCAAAATTAAGAATCGAGCCGCCCCCTTGTTCGATCATGTGCGGAATAAATGTTTGGCAAGCAAGATGCGTTCCCATGAAGTTGGCATCGAATATCTTCTCAAGCTCTTCGTCGGAGATTTCCAAGTAAGGCGTCGGCGAGTTGACTCCCGTCCCATTCACAAGCGCGTGAACACGACCATGCTGGGCGACAACCTTGTCGAGCAAATTCCGCAGCGATTCCCGTGAGGTCGCATCCACGGCCACGAACGATGCCCGACCGCCAAGTTTTTCAATCGCGGCGACGCGCTCCAACCCGCGCTCTTCGTTGCGACCAGCCACCACGACATGCGCGCCCGCTTGGGCCAACCCATCGCACAAAGCGCCGCCTAAGACTCCCGTTCCGCCAATCACGACACACACTTGGCCGTCGAACCCAAACTGTTTTTCAAGATACTCGGTAGCCATGCATCGCTCAGGGAAAGTGGTCAAGGCTGTTATCCGGAACGGCCCAAAAATAATTGTGCAAATCGCAACTCTTGTCATTCCCGCGCAGGCGGGAATCCAGTTTTGACCGCCGCAGTCTGGATTCCCGCCTGCGCGGGAATGACGAGCAGCCGACAATTAATCTCAATCCTTCGGTGACTTACGCAGCTTGATCCACTCCGCGTGGAACGTTCCCGGCTTGTCGAGGCGCTCAAAAGTGTGGGCTCCAAAATAATCACGCTGCGCTTGGAGCAAATTCGCCGGCAGACGTTCCCGCCGATAACCGTCGTAATACGCTAAGGCCGCGGAAAAAGCCGGCGTGGGAATCCCCAATAGCGCCGCCGTCGACACGACGTGCCGCCAACCATCTTGCGCCGTTTGCATCGCTTGTTGGAAGTACGGAGCCAACAGCAGATTTTCGAGTTTCGGATCCTTATCAAACGCTTCCTTGATGCGATCCAGGAACAGCGCGCGAATAATGCAGCCACCTCGCCAGAGCAGCGCACAATTGCCGAAATTCAGCGCCCATCCGTGCTCGGCCGAGGCCGCTTGCAGTTGCACGAAACCCTGGGCGTAACTGCAAATCTTTGACGCATACAGGGCATCGCGAATCTGATCGATGAACTTCGCTCGATCGCCGTTATATTTTGCGGACGGACCGCTCAGCACTTTGCTCGCCCGCACCCGCGATTCCTTCATCGCCGACAAGCAACGAGCGTACACGGCCTCGGTCACCAGAGTGCTCGGCACGCCGAGATCGAGCGCGAGTTGACTCATCCATTTGCCCGTCCCCTTGGCACCCGCCTTGTCCATGATCTTGTCGACCAGATAACCGTCGCCACCTTGGTCATCCTTGACGCTGAAAATATCGCGCGTGATTTCAATGAGATAGCTATTGAGCTCTCCCTCGTACCAGCCTTGAAACACGTCGTAAAGCTTTTCGTTCGACAACCCCAACGCTTCTTTCAGCAAGAAGTAGGCCTCGCAGATAAGCTGCATGTCGCCGTATTCAATGCCATTATGGACCATCTTCACGTAATGGCCGGCACCACGAGGCCCCACCCATTCGCAGCACGGAATATCGTTATTCGGACCCACCTTGGCCGCGATCGCCTGGAAGATCGGCTTCACATGCGGCCAAGCAGCGTCGCTGCCGCCGGGCATCATGCTCGGGCCGAGTAAAGCTCCTTCCTCGCCGCCTGATACGCCCGTGCCGCAGAACAACAAGCCTTTGCTCTCGACGTACTTCGTGCGGCGTTCAGTGTCGGCATAAAACGTGTTGCCACCGTCAATAAGAATGTCACCCGGCGACAAGAGCGGAATCAGCGTCTCCATGAGGTCGTCAACAGCCGGACCGGCTTTGACCATCATCATCACCTTGCGTGGCGTCTTGAGCGAGGCGACCAATTCTTCGAGCGAATGGCAGCCGACAAAGTTTTTGCCCTTAGCACGGCCCGCCATCAAGTCGTCGACTTTCGACGTGGTGCGATTGAACACCGCCACGCGGTAGCCACGACTCTCGACGTTAAGCGCCAAATTCTCGCCCATGACGGCGAGGCCGATGAGTCCAAAATCACAAAGTTCAGCCATCGTTTTGATTTCTTGTTGAGTGCGTTTGCGTGATAAAACGCGGAGCAAGCTCCGCGGCTAAATATTCTTAGGCCTTGTCCACGGGCCACGGTGGCGTGGCGGGCCAGTATTCGTTGAATTCATCAATCAGTTTTTGTTGATAGTCTCCGGCGAAGCTGCCTGCAAAAAAGCGGCTGATCCCCTCGTTGAGCAACCGCTGCCAGCTCGCTTCTTCGTTGCCCGGATTGATCGGGTAATACAAACAGTTATTCGCGACGGCCGCTTGATGATCGCCCGGGGCGTCTCCAATCATCAGGCACTTGTTCTGGCCATATTGCTTTGACACACCCAAAATTTCTTTCTTCGTGCCAGCTTCCTGGCCGCAGATGGCTCGCACGTGCCCGGCGATGCCATGTTCTTCCCACTCGGCCTTGAGCGCCTCGTTGGGAGTCGCCGAAACGACGAGCATATCGGCTTTCTCCGCAAACCGATCCAGACACTGCTTCACGTTGGGAAACGGCGGCACGCCGCGCACCATCGACGCAATCGTGTCGTTGACCGCCTTGGACCAGTCGAGGGCAATTTTCAAATCGGCATCCCCCGTCGCGGCCACCGCTTTTTCCAGCGCCGGATTACCGAGCTTCGATTCCTCGGCGATCCATTGGATCACGCCCGCCGGCTTGGGTACTTTCACACCCCGAGCTTTCACCTCGGGCCGCCGCGAGAGCCAATCCAGTTGCTCCACCAGCGCGGGGAAGCGATTGATGCCACGGCTCTTGGAATAAAGATTCACAAACTCCGCGGCCTCGCGGGCATACTTGCTCGCACCTTGCAGTTCATAGAAATTGATAAACGCCGGGATGAAACACTCCTTGTGCTTCAACTCCATCGTGTCGAACACGCAGCCGTCGGAATCAATCCCAACCAAAAACTCTTTTGTCGCCTGATAGTCTTTCATGGTTTCTCAATAAGGATAAAAACCACAAAGACACAAAGAACACTAAGCAAGAAAAACTTTTAATCTTCCAATCTTCTTTGTGACCTTTGTTCCTTCGTGGTTAAATAATATTTCTTACTTGCCGGGAGCCTTGCTGCGATCCGCTTGGGGCACATACTTGGCCAGCTTTTGCTCGGCAAAAATCGGCTTGATCCGCGCCAGCCGCTGTCGGCCAGCTTCCATCGGCAGCGAAACCATCGTCTCACCCACCAACGGCTGGCAGTACGCGACAAACTCGTCACTCACGTCCGTGCCGTTGGCCGTGATCCATTTCTCGGGGAAGGTCCGCTCGCTGTTGGCCACTTCGGGCAACGGCACTTTGTCGTAGGTAACTCCATACTTGGCACCCGGCTTACGCAGAATCGTCGACATGAAGCCGCTCTCGCCATTGGCGGCGAGTTGCAAGGCCTTAACGCCCACTTCGTACGCTTCGTCCAAATCGACCACCGACGCATAGCCAATCGAATTGCGTTGATCGGTCCCCGACACATTGCACCGCGCGGCCCCCTTGGCCGCCAAACCCTTTGAGTTGAGATAGTTGGTGACCATCTGGGCCACGCTGATCTGGCTTGCTCCGAACGAGGTGTGACCAAAGGCGTCCTTCACCGCGCCTACGTCGCCGACGTCCAAACCTTCGCTCACCACCAGCATCACCCGGCCATCGCGCTTGAGTTGGTCGTTCACTTGATCGGCAATCTGTTCGAGCGTCACCTTACGCTCGGCAAGATAAATTTGCAGCGGCATTTCACGCTTCGGATCAGCCAAGCGAGCCGCCGCAGGGATGTAACCAATCTTGCGGCCCATCGCCTGCAACACCAACACGGGATCGGCGGGAGATGAACCGGCGTTCTCCTCATTGGCGTTCTGCACCATGTGCATCCAGTATTTGGCACATGATCCATAACCGGGCGTGTGATCAATGAGTTTGAACTCGCTGTCGCCGACGTCGTTGTCGATAGTTTTGGGAACACCAACGCCGATCAAATCGACGCCCCGTTCGTGGGCCAGCGCCGCCACTTTGTTGGCGGTGTCCATCGAGTCGTTACCGCCAATGTACAGAAAGTAACCCACGTCGTGCGCTTTGAAGATGTCGAGCACGCGGTCGAAATCTTCGTTCTGCCATTCTTTGAGCTTGTACCGACACGTACCAATCGAACCCGCTGCGGGCGTATAACGCAGGAGCGCGATTTCTTCGGGCGACTGCGCCGTGAGATCGATCAATTCCTCTTTAAGCACCCCCTCAATACCATGATGCCCGCCATAAATCGAACCAACGCTGGCGGTTTCGCGCGCCGCCTCGACGATGCCGCGCAGGGTGCTATTGATCACGCAACTGGGTCCGCCACTCTGGGCGACCACCAAATTCTTGGGACGAGCCATGCGAAATCCACGTAGAGGCAAAGGCAGAATTCGGCATTTTAACGATCAAACAAGAGGCCAGCAACCTACCGTCCAGGGCGATACAGGGGATTGAAACAAGCCACGGAATTTCACGGATTAAACACGGATAATTGAATGGACGTGTTCAATCCGTGTCCGGTCTACCGGACTGGCAGACCAGTCATCCGTGGCTATTAATCCTGAAAGAAAATTTACCTAGCCGCTTGATAAATCGGCAAATCGAGAATCCGCTGCTCGATGCGTTGCAATTCGGCGGACAGGTTACCCTGGGCGTCGTTACTCAGCTTCGAGCGCAGTTTTTTTGCATTCAAGCCTTCCGCGAGATCGTCGATAGCGGGCAAAAACTTGTCGACCGTGAAGGAGTTTGCGATCTGGTCCAGGGTGATTTGACCGGCCAGCACTTTCTCAGCGAAGATAATGCCAGCCCGATTGGCGGCCATGTCGGCAAAACTGAATCCCGAGCCTCCCTGGGCATCGAGCGTCTCCTTGGCCAATCCCGCGCTCCGCGCGGCACCGCCCCCCAGCGCCACCAACAAATGGGCCGATACAAAAAAGTGCTTGGCGATATCCGGCCGACCTTGCATCGCCGGCCGGCCCAACACGCTCAAGCGATTGCGGCGCTGCTCGTCGGTCTCGGCCTGTGTGACCAAACTGCTCGTCCCAGGAAACGTGCGTAATGTGGCGCTATCATCCATAAAAATACCGAGAGCAAGAAACATCGCCTTCGCCGCGTCGGGTGAATCGATCTCGGCAGCGATTGCTGCGGCTTCGCGGACATAGCGGGCCGTGAGATCGTCTCCCGCAATCGGCACGCCCGCCTTATCGGCCCGCGCTTGCTCGTATCGGGCGAACTGCGTGAGCTGCCCCAACAGCGCGCGGACTTCCTGCGAAAGTTGTGGTGAGTTGGAAAAGCCGAGGATGCGCTGATACTGAATCGCTGCGGGATCGCCGGGCAGCGCCTGTTGCAGGATTTGATAAATCTCCAACATACGTTGCTTAGTGCTATCGGAAACGTCGGCAAAAGTCTTCACCCCACCTTGTCGCAGTTCGTCACTCATGAGCGACATCAATAGCGTGTTCACCGGGTCGATATAAATTTTGGCCCCCGCGGAGCGCAACTGGCTGATCGAAAGCATCGGTCGCATCACACTCGTCGGCTCGGGACTGTGAGATGCACCCAAAAAATGGCTCAATTCGTGAACCAACAATTCGAGCTTTTCCGGCTCACGCAAATTCGGTGCTCGTTCCTTGAGCAGAATGTGGGGATGCAGGGGGCCACGACTGCCGCCCATGTGTACGGGTCCAACCGTGAAGTCGTACTGGCTGCTGAAGCCCACCACCAACATCGCCGGTGTGGCGGGGACTTCGCGCTCGAACTCAGCCATCGACCGCGAGAAATCTCGCACTTTGTCATCGGACTCCCAATTCGCTACCGACACAACCAATAATTTCACTCCGCAATACTGTTCGAGAACTTTCGACGCTTGCTCGATGCGGTCCCTTAATCGAGGTTCCCACACTGTGCGATGCGTCGGCTCGTCATCGTCCACGGCAATCTTGATCGGAATCGTGACCACGGCACTGTTAAAGTGCGCATTGGGATTGAAAGGGGCCAGTTCCTTCGGCTGCGAATCGCTCGGGCCTAAGCCAATGCGTTCCATCCGCAAGGTCTGCCCATCCGCTTCTGAGGCAAAAAAATACGCCGCCCCCGAAACAAGTTCCTGGGATTGCGTGGCAAAGCGGTTGCCAAAGCGAACTGTCGCCATCCGCTGGAAAAAAACAGGCCGCGAGTCGCCGCTGCCGATGGCGAGCGCATGAGCGGTACCGCCGCCGGGCGTCACATCCACAATGATTTCCCGGCCCGTGCGATTGCTGAGCACGGCCACTTCCGCCGCCGCGCGAGGGGTTCCCACGGTGAGCAGTCCCACGAACCAAATCGCAGACCAAAATAAAGAGCGTCGCAGCCAGGGCACGATAGTTTTCCCGCGATCCATGAAGTAAGACAATGTTCCTGTGAGATTGCATTCTACCCCCGGTCAGCAGTTTGAGCGAATTGAGCAGTCCCCCTCCGTCAGGAGAACTGCAAAGTAGTAGGCACACTCCGTGTGCCGTAACCGCCTTGGTGAAATCGCCGCGTTTTCCCGCGGCCGCCACGGCACACGGAGTGTGCCTGCTACATTCAGGCGGACTTTGCAGTTCTCCAGTCCCCCCGATACTCCGGGGAGGGGTTCTGGGATAGCCCTAAACCTGCAACAGCCCGTACAACTCCTGCATGGCATAAGTGTTCCGTTCTTGCCCTGCCGCGGAAAAGGCGGCTTGCAGATTGGTGAGCATCCGGGCAAGCCACTGCTCGGGCGTGGCGCGGGACAACAGCTCAGGCGAAGGAATCACGTCTTGGCCGGTGGCTTGGCTGATCCGGGCAAACACTTCCGGAGCGGTGAGCAACTCCCCGCCGAAAAACGGATCGACATACATTGACTTCTCCGAGGTTCGCTCGGCCGAGGCAACTTCCGCCAGAAAATGCCCCGGCGAGTTGACGCCATGCACCACCAGACCCAACGGTTCCGCCACCCGCTTATAAATCAGCACCAGCGAAATCGGTAATCCCCGCCGCGAGCTCAGGACATCGGAAACGTAGCTGTTCGCCGGGTTATAGTAATCCTCGGTATTCCCGCGCAGGCCAAACACGTCGAAGAGCACATCATGCAAATGAGCGAGCAGCGCTGCCGTGGAATTCGACCGCACCCGCTGTTGAACCGTGGCGCTGAGTTGCTCCACGATGGATTCGGCTTCGCCCAGATTCGCTTCCGGACGTTCGTGAAGCGAGATCGCAAATGCCGCGCGAAACAAACCTTGAGCGGTTCCAATTTGAGCCAAAGCGGCCTCAAAGCGACGAAAAGCCAAAGCGCGACAATAGGTGGGCGTTTCCATCCCGCAAGTGTAGAGTGCCAAGCCAGATTGGGCGAGGCACGCTATTATTTGACCGCCGCGTGAAACAGGACAATGTCTGACGGCCGCTGGCTGGTTGCGGAATCTTCGCGGGTTAGCCAGACGCTCGCCAGTTCTGCTCGCTCGGTATCGCTAAGATCGACGATCACGCCACCCTTGCCATTCTTGTCGACCGGCAATTTCGCCGCGTGCTTGAATGCGCCCGCCTTAGTTTCCAGCCAGAATTGATAGAACTCACCGTCAGCGATATCGGGAAGTCCCATGCCAATCACATGCCACTGATCCGCGGCTTGGTTCATCACAACCGACAGATGCACGCCTTGCTTTTCTGCAATCGGTTGTAGCGCGACGGTCTGAAATCCCGTGCCCTCAGGCTGCGACGAGGGGGTTCCCCACTCTTCCGCCGGCGCGACGGCGAGGTTCTGCTCACCCACGGGCGCAAACCTCCAGGCCAGAACTCCGGCAGCGATTCCCACGAGCGAAGCCGCCAGCACAAAGGCCGCCAACCGAGACTGCTGCGTTGAGCTCACTCGCTCGGCAGGCAACTCTGCCGGGGGAGCCACTTGTCCCCGGATCATGGCCAGCAATTTCTGCTCGACCGCGGGAGAAGGTTTCACCGGTTCGAGACTCGCCGCGAAGCCGGTCCAAGTCTCCTCAATTTCTCTTAGCTTTTCCGCACACACGTGACATCCCTCGCCGAGGTGCGAGCGCACCTCTGTTGTCCGGCTGGCATCAAGCTGACCCAGCGAGTATTCAATCAGCAATTCCCTGCTGGCTTCGCAATTCATGGTCGAGATCGTTCTGGAAAGGTGGAGGAAAGTTTACTGCGTAAATGAATCAAACCCTGGCGAATCCTACTTTTGACCGTGCCCAATGGCGAATCAAGCTGCTTGGCAATCTCTTGATGGCTCAGTCCACCAAAAAATGCCAGTTCCAAAACTTGACGCTGGGCCGCATCCAGATTCATAAGCGCGCCACGCAACAAGTGTTTTTCTTCCTGACGATGGACGCTCGCCTCCGGCATATTTTCTGGTGTAATCATACCAATGTCTGGAGCCAAGGCACTCGCCGCACTGATCGTTTTGGCACGTCTCCCCAATTCCCTCAAACGGTCAATCGCCCGACTCCGCGCCACCATCAGCAAATACGTCTGTGGCGTGCTTCTCGATGAATCATAACGCTCGGGATGCCGCCAAATTTCCCAAAAAACTTCCGACAGCACATCCTCCGCAATGTGCAGATCATGCAGAATACGCAAGCAAACCGCCAGCACGCGATCGCCGAACTCCCGGTAAAGTTCTAAAAATGCAGCCTCGTCCCCCTCGCGGAGGGCAGCCATCCAGGCCACTTCTTGCTGATACTTGCCATCCAGGGGCGGTGACTTCGAGGGAACCGCCAAGTGGGGGGGAGCGGGATCAGGCTTATCCATGAACCCCCCTCTCAACGGCTCTCCGCCACACCGTGGGAGGATTCACCGGGCTGGGCGCGGTGAGCTGTTGCAGCGGGTAAACCGCGTCGGTCATCCAGCAATTCTCTACGGCTTCGCCCTGTTGTTTGGAAAGCACAAACTGAAATACCCGGATTTCGTCATGGCTGTCCAACACGGTGACCATCACGGTCGCCACGCCGTCCTCGATGATGGGCTTGCCGATGAGCACAAGCTGGCGATGAACGAGCGCGTCATAAGGTGGCTGCTGCACCATCGCGGCAAAGCGAGAGAGCGGCCCAGTCATTTCCTTGTTGCCTGGCGAGGCGAACACAAAGCACTGTTGGATGCCCCCCGATTTTTCCCCGTCCGCTAGTCCCGCCAACTGCAAGGCCACAACCTTTTCAGGCGCGAAATCGGCCTGCGGTTGAATGAGATCCTTGGCAGGCGTTTCAACGACAGGTTCGCTCGCGGGGGCTGATGGACCAAGCTGGGTAGCAAGAAATTGAACCCCCAGCGTGAGAAAAAATGCGAGACTGAAAAACACCACCGCGACAACGCCGAGTCCCCCACGGGAGGCAACATCGGAAGTGGCCGGTTGGCCTGACATGATAGATTTGGTTACCACGAAAGATCGGGGGAAGAATCAATCTGCGCAACCTAAGTCAGCAGCGAAATCGAGTCAACGCCGGGGGTTGGTCTGCAAGTGCTACGCCGTCCAAAGGCCCGTGGATGACATAAGTTCCCGATATTTGCATAAACAAAAAAAGCAGGCCCGACAAACTGCCGGGCCTGCTTTCTTATTTTCATGAATCAAAATTAAAACTCAAGCAACGCGCCACTTGCGGCCGCACATGCCCATCGCCGCCAAGCCTAGTAGGGCGACCGACGCTGGCTCGGGCACAAACGGATCGGCACCGTCTGGGGCAATCGTCAGCGCGGTGATAAACAGTCCACCGTCGACAACACCCAGATCAGTGGCAGCACCCGTGAGCAAATTGATGCGATAGAAACGAGACTGCGACGAGCTGGTCGGCAACAAGGCCGCATAAGCGATGCCCGTGACACCTGAAATGTCGAATCCACCCGCGGCAGCAACGTCCAAGCCCAACGGCCCGACCGTGCCCAAGGTGCCCGCCGAATTGGCCTGCGTGACCAAGATATTCAAACCAGTGTCAATGCCATACAACTGCGTGCTCGTGGGAGCGGGGTTCGTGTTGTTCGTGTAAGCCGAATGAACCACATTCGGATCGACGCCAAAATTGGGATCGGCAGCGTTATAAAACAAGTCGATAACACCCGTCGCTGAGCCATCGTTCGGATTCAACACGTAATTCTTGTTCACATCCGAAACGACGCGCAGCCGGTCAATCACGGGATTGAAGTCGAAACCAAAATTAAAGCCGTTTAGAGTCGGAGTGAAGGCACCTGGCGGCGGTACTTCGGTCGCCACGCCCGTGTTCACATCAACCGTGTAGAGTCGGCTCGTGCTGCCCAAGGCATACAACCCGCCCGTCGCGGGGCGAAAGTCGATTGCCTTGATCGTCTCGTTGGCGAGCAGGCCGCTGATCACGTATCCAGAATCCAGGTCATTGGGACTCGCGGAATCCCAAGTAACAAGAGTTTGGCCGCCGAGTTCGGCAATGCCATAAATGGTTTCAGCAGAAACCGAGGAAGAAAGGCTCCATGAGCTTACACCCAGGAGGAAAGCAAAGATAAATTTCTTCATTTCAGTAGACATCCTCAAAGTTGATAATCAAAGATTTCGGTGGCGAGAACACCTTGCACTCAAGCCAAGAGAATGTCCCCCGTGTAGTTGAAAAGCATGGCGGTTCCTCCGCCCAGAAGATACCTTCTGGGAAGAACCATTTTCCCTTTATTGGAGGAACCAA
>JAWXAV010000131.1:0-14759 GCA_034439695.1 Bythopirellula sp.
CCGCCAATCCCACCACCGCCACCGCCGCCGCTTTGCACTTGCGAAGCAAAGCTAAAGTTGGTGACGTCGCCGATGCCCGTGAACGAAGGTGAAGCCGTGATTCGCACGTAACGGCGATCCGCCGACACCACGCCCGTCGCCGTCATTTGCACGCCGTCGGGCAGCGTTTGAATAATCGGCTGGAAGCCCACGGCCCCCACTTGTCCATTCAAGGCTAATCGGCGGGCCAAGTCGAAATCTCGACCAGGACCACGAACGGGGCTGATCCGTGGATCCGAGAAATCACCAAGCTGCTGAGCCAACACGTTTTGGTTGATCGTTTGCTGACGTTGGAGGGCAACCTCGACTTGCTGGGCTTGCAGCGATTCGAGCCGACGGCCCTCTTCCAGTTCAAAGACCACCATCGCATCGCTGTCGTCACGCAGGGCAATGTGTTGCCGCTCGTGAACCTGGCGTTCGGTGCCATAGTGCTTGTAAACGTCGACGATGGCCTTGCCGGCCACCACGTCGCCGTAAATCTTTCTTAGCCGCGCCCGATACGTGCCGGGAAACGCTTGAGCATTGAGATATTTCTCGCTGAGCGCGGTGGCCTTCTCGGCCGAGTCTTGGCTGGCGATGTCGCCCGTGCAAACGCCGCCACCGGTGGTGCGTGGCTGTTGGAGCGAACAGACCGTGCCACCCGGTTCTTCGACGATCAAATCAATGTCGGCGTCGCCGGTCCAGGTGACTTCAATCACCACGTCCCGGGCGAGGGCCTTTTCCAGTTGTGAGCGGTAATCAGCCGCGAGCGGATCACTGGCTGCTTCCATCGCTTCGAGGGTTGATTTCGCGACGCGGAAGGCCGTGTCGTAAATCGCTTGCTGCTCGGTGGGCCAGGAATTCTCCAAAATCCCCACAGTCGCCCAGCGAATCCCCGCCGCGTCTTCCACGCGCTGCGCGGCACGCAGGCCGAGAGCATACGCCTCGGGGTGTAAGCCCGGCAACTTGGTGATCTGGCGGTAAACGTCCAAGGCTCGCGCATCCAGATTGATGTGCGACAAGTATTGAGCGATCAACAACAATTGATCGGGGGAAGTGCTGAAATCACAGGCCGACATCACGGCTCGTTCGATATCTTCCTTCGAGCGACCATCGAGTTCCATGGCGATGCCGAGCGTTTCGTACATCCAGGGCTGCGACTGCCCGTTTTGAATCGCCGCTTGCATGAGATCAATGGCTTGGGCCGGTTGGCCTTGCTTCATGAGATTGCGAACGGCTTGGCGAACGTGGGCCGGATCAATCTTTTCTTGAGCAAAGCGTTCTGCCCATTGGGTTGCAGCCTCAGGCACCTGAGCAGGTGTTTGGCTGGCGTTGATGGGAATGGCTTTGGTCTCGACTGCAGGAGCGGGTGCAGGCTCGGCTTCGGTTTCTTCGCCGACATTGAACATGCCACCGCCACCACCACCGCCCATACCGCCACTCATACCCCCCATGCCGCCGGTGAGACCCAACGATTGAATGGGCAGCACCAGATCGGCGACGGGATAGACTTTCACCTTCAAGGCTTCGTTAGCCTTTTCTTCGGTGGTGATCAACAGCACTTCTTCGTCAATGGTGTAGGTCAGGTCTTCCAGACCCGGCTGACGCAACATCAAATTAAGCGCCGAGCGGAGCGAGATATTCCGCAGATTGACCGTGACTTCGGTATCAGGGCTGATCGCTACTTCATCCAAAGCCGCGTTGTCGAACACGATGGGAATCTCGTAGACCTCGATCAGTTCGTTGATAATTTCATTGAGAGGTTGATCCTCGTATTGCAAAGGGGCCTTCAGCGGTTCACGCAGAGCCGATTGAATGGCTTCCTCAGCCTTGCTGCGGGCACTCAAATCGACGGAGGCGTACTTCTTGCGACGAGCCGTGAGTGCTTCCCATTCTTCCGCATCCGGATAAACAATCGGGGGATTGTCGGGGAACGGAATGTGTGCCAATTCGTTTTGGTACATCGTCTCCCAAAACTGTTCCCACCGCGCGGCCCGTGCCACCTGTTGCAGGTAATTGCGGCGCTTGAAACCCGACCACAAGCTGGCCACCCGCGGGGTCACGCCATTGGGATCAATTTCCTCGACGACTTGGGCGACTTCATGGGCTTCCAAATAGCGTTGCTCGTCGATGAGAGCATTGAACCGCCCCATCAACTGCTTTTCTTTTTCGATGCGTTGCTCGAGACGGTCATTGATGAGCTTGCTTTCACGAGCGGCAGCCAATTGCTCTTCCTTTTGCCGATCGATCTCATCTTTCAAGAACGCTTGATGCCTCGCTTCCTTCAGCGCCATTTGCAGCTTGTCAACTAACTCGGCCCGCTTTTCGGGAGACAAGTCGGGAGCACGCTTAACACTATCGAGGGCGAGCTTCATGTCCTGAATGGCAATTTGCGGATCGCTGGCCATTGTGGCACGCGCATTGAAAATCGTGTTCTGAATTTCCTTGCTGAGCATCTCGGCATAGACGCGGCGTTCTTGTTCCACTTGATCGAGGAACTGGCCGTCACTCGCCTCGGGGCCTAAGAGTTCTTCCGCGGGCTGCACGAGCGAAATGTCGCCCTGCGGTGGAACCAAAACATTACCCTGGGGAGGGAGTGCGGGAGCTCGCGGGGTTTCGACCAACACTTCGCCCGGTGCGAGTTCCACGGGAATCTCTTCGCCGGGAGCCACTTGGACGACGTTCTGAACGGTGCGTGCTTGGACATTGCCTGGGTCGCCGCGAAGAACCGCCTCCGCAATGCGACGTGCCGATTGATTGTCACCCGATGCCGCGGCCCGCTCGGCCACTTGCGTCAGTTGGTCCATGCGAGCCCCAATCATGCGGGCGACTTCCACCAAACCAGCCGAGCCCACCGTGGGGAGCGATAAACCCTCGTCGGCCTTGGCGATCTCAACCACTTCGTTCAAGAAGGCGTGATCATCGGATGAAGCTTCGGGGGCCACATTCCAGGAGAACTTGGCATTCTCATCACCGGAAGCCGTGTCGATTTCAATGTTCAGCGACGCCGGCAATTTGTCGGTTGTCGAACCCACCAGAAGCGTGTCGCGGTCGGCTCGCAGCGGCGGAGTCACCGCCGGAAAGACTTGGCCCAGTTCAGTGGGTAGATTGACGGAGGTCGGCCACAGCACGCGGCCGCGCACGGCAGAAATTAAATCCTTGCCGGCCAGTTGCGCGTTGCGCAGGTTATCGCCGTCAAGTTGTTGAATCGTGATGTTGCCACCCGATTGATTGGCCAGTACCGCGAGCAGTTGGGTATCAAGCCCTGGACCCACGGCAAAGCTGGAAACACTGGCCCGAGCGTCACGCAATTGGCCGACTGTCGCCGACATGGTTTCTTTGTCGAGCAGGTTGGCAGTGCTAATGCCGTCGCCGATGTAAACAATCGTGCGTTGACCGGCATTCGTCTTGGAGAGTTCCGCGACCGCAGCCTGCAAGGCGGCAGCCATGTCGGTCGAGCCGAGTGGGGTTTGCTTTTGCAGTTCGCTCACCGCTGCGCGAAGTTCAGCGCTCTGGGGAGCCGAGAATTTTGACGTGAGGCGATTGACTTTCAGATCAACGCCCATGAGCTCCACTTGATCGTTGGCATTAAGCCCCGCGAGCAAAGTGTCGAGCGCGGCAAACGCGGCTTCTCGATATTCGCCCTGTTGGCTGGCCGAGGTGTCGAACAACACCACGACCGACGCTTGAGGAACTTCCTTGGCGGGCACGTCAGCCATCAGACTGAGGGCATAGTTCGTCGTGCCCTCGTGTTCATGAGTGATCATGCGCGCCGAGTCGGCAGCACGCCCCTCGCTCACAAGTGCCAACGTAGCCGTCACCAACATAACTGTTGCAAACAAACGATACTTACGCATTGATGCGCTCCCGTTCTGTACCTTCCCCAAGGTTTTGCCTAACCTGTTCCGCCACGTTTATTAATCGTGACGGGAACCCCGCGCGGACGTAGAGACTCATCGCCAGGGCAGAGTTCCGTAAAGCTCCATACTCTATTAGTTTAAGCTGATTGAAATCGAACTGCCACAAGATTTCGCCAGAATACGCTTCCCCAAAGGCGAGCGGGTGCCGACTAGGAGGCTTGGAAGGTGCCAAAATCGGGATTTTTTCCGGGAATCCGCAATTCCAAGAGCTTTCGAGGCGATTGCTCGCCAGATCGACACATCCGGCGCATTCCGCACGCGAAACCATGATCCCCCGCGCCAGCGTCGGGTTGGCAAAACTCAACCTTGAATCTGAACGAATGTTCCGCCAGGATCGTATACGCTTTCTAAGGCACAAGGTTTTCCGAAGTAGGCCGATCAGTTTTCGGTCTGCCTTAGTTGTCATTTCCGCGCAGGCGGGAATCCAGTACGGAGTGGAGAGCGTGAAATACTGGATCCCCGACTGCGCGGGGATGACGAGCGCGCCAGGAATCGGCATTAAGTTAGATTGAGATATTCAGGAGTTCATAGACGATGAGACGTGTATTAACGCTTTGCGCCATCACAGGAGTTCTTGGCGTGGCCGTGGGCATGGGTTTGGCGCAGCGCGAGGATCAAATTCCCTCGACCACGGGGACAGCTTACGCCGTGCAGCCCGCGACCGATGTGGCGCTCAAAGAAACTACCGGCTGGGCCGACCCCAAGGGAACAGAGCGCCCCCTGACCAACGAAGAACAAACCAACATCTCGGTTTATGAGCAGGCCAATCCCAGCGTGGTGAACATCGATACGCGCAGCGTCGAGGTCGACCGCTTTTTCGGCATGCAGCGTGAAGCCGAGGGAACGGGGTCGGGGGCCATCCTCGACCGCGACGGGCACATCATCACGAATTTTCACGTGATTGATGGCGCGGACCAAATTCAAATTACCATGGCCTCGAACAAGAGTTACCCCGCCGTCGTGGTGGGTGGCGATAAAGAGCAGGATATCGCCGTGCTGAAAGTCGATGCCCCCGCCGACGAACTGACGCCAATTACGCTTGGCAGCTCCGATCATTTACGCGTTGGTCAGCGAGTCTACGTATTGGGCAATCCTTTCGGATGGGATGGCACGCTCAGCACGGGCATCGTGTCGAGCCTCAACCGCGATCTGCCGAGCCGCGTTCCTGGCCGCATGATGCAGGCACTCATTCAAACCGACGCCGCCATGAATCCCGGCAATTCCGGGGGACCGCTGCTCAACACGAGCGGGCAAGTAATCGGCATGTGCGTGGCCATCGCGACAAAAGCGGGGCAAAGCGCAGGGGTTGGCTTCGCCATTCCCATCGATCGTATCAAGAGCATCGTGCCTGAGTTGATCTCAAACGGTCGTATCGTCCGCGCGGAAATCGGCATCACGCACGTCATGGAAACCGAGACTGGCTTGGTGATTGCGCGCCTCGATCCCCAGGGCCCCGCTGCGCAGGCCGGGCTGAAAGGCTTTCGCCGCACCGTGCAGCGTCGTCAGCAAGGCGCGCTGGTTTATGAAACCGAAAGCTGGGATCGCAGCAGCGCCGACCGCATCTTGGCCGTCGATGGAGAACAAATGAAAACCGGCGTACGTTTTCGCGATAAAATTTGGGAACACAAGCCGGGCGATGTCGTGAGGCTCACAATCCTCCGCGACAGCCAGAAAGAAGAAATCGACGTCACGCTCGGCGCCGACCAAAATTGAATCGGCATCAGCGCAAAAAAAAGCCCGGGGTTGGCACTCCCCGGGACTCTTTTTTATTCAACTGATCCAAATCTACGGTGCGGGCGTCTCGGCCGGCTTGATCGCGTCAGCCGCATCTTGGGCAGCGTTCGCGGCGTCTTGAGTTAAATCGGCGGCACCCTGCGCGGCGTCGGCGGCAACGTCCTGACCGGCCTTGGCCGCATCTTTTGCGGCATCACCAACCGAATCTGCGGCGGCCTTCACATCGTCTGCCGCTTTTTCCATCGTGGCCTTCGCATCCTCGGCAGCAGCCTTCGTCGCGTCAGCGGCTTTTTCCATTTCGGCGGCACCCGCTTCCATGGCCTTCTCGGTGTCCGCTGCGGCCTTCTCCATGGTCTTTTCTGCTTCGCTTGGTCCGCAACCAACAACGGCCAAGCAAATCGTCAACATGGCGAGCGCGTGTGAAAATTTCATGTTTGAACCCCTTTGTTCTTTAGGGAAGGAAAACCAACGCGGTGGCACAGTCGCCTGGTGATACACCCACCACGGATTCATCAATCCTTAATGATAGCCGCGCCAGCAAGTGAAATACCAGCCAGTCGCTGCCAATCTTCGTTAATATAAATCTACCTCGCTGGAGGGTGGTCACAAACCGGGAAGCTTATCTCACCGAAAAACTCGCGTCTGATTGACCGCCATGATCGCTACGACTAAATTCAGCAGTTCGCACCCTGCTCGCGCCCGTGGCGGTTCCTGCCGTGAAAATCCCCCCCAATTCTCTCATTGCCGATTTCCTACTCAAATTCGCGGGGGTGCTCACCGCTGTGGCTGTGGCCATCGCGACGATCGGCATTCCCCTGCCGATTCCCTTCGTCAAGGACACCAGCGAGCCGTTTCCCTGCATGAATTGCGGCTGTGGCTGCGTGAACGCCGAGATGTGCTGGCGCGACTGCTGCTGTTTTACGAACTCGCAAAAGCTCGCCTGGGCCAACGAACATGGCCTGAAAGCCCCCGAATACTTGGTGGCTCAAGTCGCTGCGGAACCTGCCGCCGCCGAGCACGAGGACTTGGAAAACCTAAAACCCTGTTGCCGCGCCCGTGCCTTGGCCGCGCGCGAGGCTGCCTGTTGCGGTAAAAAATCTGGTGGCTGCGAATCGAAAAAAGACGCCGAACCATCGGCAACTTTGCCGGGGGTGTTAGCGATCCACGCCCTGAAATGCCAAGGGAATTCTCTCTCGCTCTCGCTGCTGCCCCCTTCGGTTCCTACCGACAATGTCGGCACGGAATTGCCACTCTTGCCGCGAGAATCCATCTTGCTGGCGGAATCCCATCTCTACCAACCCCCGACTTTCGAGGCGGTTGTCCCTCCACCAGAATTTGCGGCTCTCTAACCCCGCAAGGCTATTTTCTGGTTTCTGAACGAATGTCTGCTCGGCATTGAGCCCATGATGTTTGAACATCATTCCGCTCAGCTTGGTTTGGCACGACGACTCTGAGAAAGGAAAAAGACGCTCATGTCTTTGATGAATTTTGTCCGCGCCTGCGCCGTGATTTTGCTCACGACCAGCGCGGCTTACGCCCATGGTCCGCAGATGCAAATCACGGCCACGGACGGAAAGATTGTGACTCGCGAGATCCTCACTGATACCTACACGCCGCTCGCAACAGCGAAATCCGTGTATGTGATGGAGGTGCTCGACTTTCGCGGGGTGTGGTACACACGACCCGAAACAGTTCTGAATCCCCCCAGCCATCCGACAAGCCCCGGCCAACCGACTTATTACTCAGGCCCAGGTCTCGCGTTTGGCGTGGGTCAGACGTTTGGCGTCGGGAGTGTGCTGTCGGTGAATTTCACAAGCGGCTTACAACTTTGGAACGGCACGAGCTTCGGCGATGCCGGCTCCGCCGAGTTGCAATACTATCGCGGCGGATCAATCGGAACATCGGGGCAACTCAATACCCCGACCGCTTCGATCACGACCACCGACGGCGGTGCTTCCTCGGCGTTAGCGTTTGCCGCGATTGCCTCGGGCTTTACCGAGAGTGCGCATTCTTCGGCAAGGTTCCGCTTTCTCGGCGACGGCACGACAACGGTCGTTGGCACTGGCAATATCGCCAGCGAACCGGCTGATGGCGTTTATCTGGCTAGCCTTGTGCTTGCCAGCGACGATCCCGCGGTTGCTGATTCCGATCCGTTCTACTTTGTGATGCACAAAGGGGTGCCGTGGTCGGACGTGGCCGCGGCGGTGGGGTCACTGAATGTGCCGAATTCGGCGGTCCAGGTGCTGGGCGTCCCCGAACCAACGACTTTGTTAATGGTTTCGCTGGGAATGTTCGGCCTCTTCGCGCGGCGGAGACACAGGGTTCGTCGGGGGATTTGGGCATGATGCGCCAGCGAGCTTTTACCCTTGTCGAATTGTTGGTCGTGATCGCGATCATCGGCGTCCTCGTGGGATTGCTCTTGCCAGCAGTGCAGAGCGCGCGGGCTGCCGCGCGCTCTGCGAGTTGCCAGAACAACCTGCGCCAAATCGGACTGGCACTTCACCAGTATTGCAATGCCCATGCCGGCGAGTTTCCCGAGTGGTGGCACACCGAGGGGGCCAGTAAATCGTGGATCTACACCCTGGCAGTTCACTTTGAAAACGTCGACGATTTGCGAATCTGTCCGGACGATCCCCTTGGGAAGGAACGGCTCGACGCTCGGGCCACGAGCTATGTGATCAACGACTATCTCGCGGCACCGACAATTCCTGATGCGGTTCGCAATATCAACAAACTCACGGCGACCAGCAAATCGCTCGCCGTGTTGGAAATCTCGGACAAACAATCCGCCGAGGCGAAAAACGAACATGCCCACGCCGCCCAGTGGTTCTCGCAACTTAACCGTGATTGGGGGCTCGTCGAATCGGCGGTCCGTAAGGATATCCAACTCAACCGCCACGCGAACGCCGCGCATTATCTCTATCTCGATGGTCATGTCGAACTGATCGGCGAAGATCAGATTCTCTCCTGGATCAACAGCAACACCAATTTCGCCAAACCCGAATAACAACCATGAAACTCCAACTTTCGATATTGCCACTGGCTTGCCTCTTCGCGAGCAACGCGCACAGCCACGGTACCCCCATCCATATCGATGTGATTGACAATCGCCTCGTCGCGAGCCATCCCCTCGGCTTCGACGAATTCGCGCCCCCTATCTTCGGCGAAGCGGATGCCGATGGCGATTTTTACGACAGCGTCACGCTTCCCACTTTGGGCTCGCTGATTCTTTGGGAATTGCCGGGGTTCGATATTTTCGGGATGGATTCATCAAGCAACCTCTCAATCGAAATCCTCGCCCGCCCAGTGAGCGGCTCGAATCCCGCCGAAAAGCGCGTGTTGTGGTACTGGAATCCAGCGACACAAATTGTTGAACCCGCGCCGGCGGAATTCCATTTGCTCGGCACGGGCATGCGTTCGCTCACGCTGCAACCGGCAAGTCAGCAAGCACCCCCGCCTTTTTTGCTCGCCGCTTCCGTGAATGGCCAAACCGGTTTCCACAATCACGGTCTGCTGATCTATGGACTCGATGATGACAATTCAGCTCCGGCGGGCGTGTACGGATTTTTTGCCAAACTGACTTCCAACCAATACGCGGCCTCCGATCCCTTTTTGTTGGTGTTCAATTACCTCACCGCCTACGACTCGATGATCCCCGCCAGCTTGGCGATTCACGAGGCCGGCACGCTTGCGGGAGATTTCGATCTCGATGGCGACGTCGATGGCCGCGATTTTTTGGCGTGGCAACGGCTCGCGGGTTCCACCACGCGCACAGTGGCCGATGGTTCACTCAACGGAATTGTCGACAGTGCCGATCTCGCCATCTGGCAAACACAATACGGTGAGCAATCAAATGGGCTTACTGCATTGTCATCACTGCAAGTGCCAGAACCAACAACATTCGTGTTGGTGTTCACAATGGCCCTCCTGGCGAGCCAGAAGCGTTAGCGCCTGGAGTTCAGGCCATTGCATTAATAATTCTTCCCACTCTTGCGAATATGCACCATCGGCGCGGCTTCGCCATGCAATCCGCCGCGAACCACTTTCGCCAAAAAGATGCGGTGATCTCCCGAATCGCAATGCGACACTGGCTCACACTCCAAATGTCCCAAGCAATCGGTGAGAATCGGCACGGCGCGGGCACAGTGCCGCACGTTGAGGCCGGCAAACGCGGGTTCGCCGGGCTCAAATCCCTTGCCGAAATGCTTGAGCATGTCGAACTGCTTCTCGGCCACCAGATTCAAGACAAAGGGCTCACCGCGCGTGATCCAATCTTCAACGTAGCGGCCTTTTTTCACGGCCATGGTCACCATCGGCGGCTCGAAACCGGCCTGCATGACCCAACTGGCAAGCATCCCCGTCGCGCGGTCGCCGCTGCCCACGGTGAGGATAAAAATGCCACTGGGAACTCGCCCCAAAACGGAATCGAAATCAGCTTGGCTCATGGCGAATTCTCAACTTTCAAAATGTTGCTAGAGGAAGTTTCAAAAACCGGGGGCTAGCGCCCTGCGGCTGATTATATTAGCCGCCGGGTACCCCCTGGGTGGCTAGCGTCCGGTTCTCTCTCGTGTTTTTGAAACCATTTATAATGTAATCACACTATCTCTTGATCGCGCGGCCCAGCTTCTGCTCAACGCTGTCGACCTTGGCCAATAGTCGGCCGCTCTTGCCCCGGCGATAATCGAGCTTGGCCGCGCAAGTCACGCGATCCGAGTGTTCGGCCATTTTCTCAATGCACGCCCGCATCAGCGCCAGCACGTCGGCCAACTCGCCTTCGACGATGGTGCCCATCGAATGCACTTCGTAGTCGAGGCCGCTTTTGTCGACCAAATCAACGCACTCCGCCACATATTGGCTGACGCTCTCGCCAACGCCCATCGGGACGATACTCATTTCCAGCAGGACCATAAACAGCCTCCAGCCAACTGTTGTGCTAGCAAAAGTATTTATTTTACGGAGATTCGTGCCCGTGTCGACCTGAGTTGCTAGCATGCCAAGTGATGTGCTACCCACAAAATGGGCGATAAACAAGAAGATCGCCCTTCGCGGAGCGAACTCAATTCAATACTCTCCGCACCCAGAAATGAGCACAGCGCCGCCGTGCTTCCCACCGCCTCCCGCTTCGTCGCTAACGCAACCCCGTCTAGCATCATGAACTCGCGAATTCTGTTCGGCCTGTTGTCGGCTTTCCTCGCGCTGAGCGACGTGGTAGGGTCGCGCGCACTCGCACAATCGGTGGGGGGACGCAACTCCAACTGGTCACCCTATCGCCCAAGTGCCAGCGCGGATCAGTCAATCGAAACCGACTCTGAACCGATCATCAAACCTTCGCAGTACGTTGATTGCGAACCTTGCCCTCCGGAATACACCGACGTGATCTCGGATTCCGAGCTCACTCAAATGCGCGGCAATCGCGGGTACTACGTGCCTGCCGCAGCTCAGCCGATCTACGTGGCACCAACCACGGGCACCCCGTTTATGACGACCCAAGCGACCAACACCGGCTGGGGCTGGGAAATTCTGCCTGCCGACGTGATTTGGCACTCTTACTGGGCCGGAACGAAAGAATCGCGGATGGCTGGCGTGGTTTATGATGATGTCCACAACAACACGCCGTACATCGATGTCACTCTCGGTGGACGCGCCGCGATCGCGCGTTACGGCACGCGCGTCAATGGTCAACCCTATGGTTGGGAATTGCAGATCGAGGGTGCCGGCCAGCCTCGGTTGAATCTCGATGAGAATTGGGATCTTGACGCAGCGGACTTCCGTTTTGGCGTGCCGCTCATTTATGGCGATGAGCTCGTGCAGTTTAAGTTTTCGTATTATCACATCAGCTCACATTTGGGCGACGAATTCATCGAGCGCACGAATTTTCCGCCAGGAGATCGCGTGAATTATGCCCGCGATGAATTGGTCCTTGGCGCGTCTTTCTTCCCACTTCCCGCGTGGCGTTGGTACGCCGAAGCGGGTTGGGCGTTTTACGCTGATGAAGGGGCTGAACCGTGGGAATTCCAGTTCGGTGTGGACTATGCACAACCCGGCCCCACCGGCGCGGTTGGCACGCCTTTCTTTGCGGTCAACGGCCATTTACGCGAGGAAGTCGACTTCGGCGGGGCCGTTTCCGCTCAAGCCGGTTGGCTCTGGCGGGGCAACAGCGGCAAAGTCATCCGCACGGGCCTGCACTACTACAACGGCAAGAGCAACCAATTCTCGTTCAACGGCCCGCTCGAACGGTTTGAGCACCAAATCGGCGGCGGACTCTGGTACGACTATTGATCGCGCAAGTTACGTCGCAGTTCAGCAAACTGCGTACTGTACCTTGGTCCGATTTGAGTTAAAATATCTTGAGTGTCCAAGTTACTTGACAATATTGTCACAGCAATTAACGCGGATCGTTTTATTGTCTCGTGGCACGCCGATGAACGATGTGAAGAACGTGGCATTTCAGCGTGGCAACTTGCGGCTGGAATTGATGATGCCCTACTTCTCCACGAGCGGCCGCGAAGCAAGCCGAATCCATCCGTGATCCTCCGTCAACGACTTTCTGACGCCAGCGTTGCGGAGTCGATTTGGGCCTGGTTGCCGGAAACTCGACGGGCACTGCTAGTTACGGTTTACTTTGCTGATTGAGACAACCATGACCGAAAAGCGCGAAACGAGAAAAAGATGGGTCCAGCGTGGTGAATACGCTGTCGAAGTTGAAATCGAAGTGGTGTATCCCAGCGATGCTCCCCACGAAGCTTGTTTGGAACCCGCAACGGTTCGTTGGCTCGACGAAGTCGCGCGTAAGGCTGAGGCAGGCGATATTCAGTTTCTACAAGCCGCTGGAAGAGTATTTCATTCGGTATCATCTTGAAAGATCAAGCCAGAATTGCTTGGCTTCGCAACTCTGCTGAGAGTTGTCAGATTGCTGAACATGCCGAGTTCCAGCATCACGCAAGCCACGATACAATAGCGGCATGGGAGCGCGTCTTAACGAATATCGAGTCTTCTGGCGGGAATTTCGCCAGACTTTTCACACCACCGGAGCCGTGCTTCCCAGTGGTCGCAGCTTGTGCAAAGCCCTCGCCAGCCAAGTGGGTCGCGATGAGGTTCCCCGCCGCGTGCTGGAAGTTGGCCCTGGCACGGGGGCCGTCACCAATGAAATCGTCCAGCGGTTAGGCCCCGACGACCGTCTCGATCTGGTAGAGCTCAACGAACGCTTCGCCGCGATCTTGCGCGCGCGTTTGGCGGATGAGCCACGTTGGCAGGCGGTGGCCGAGCGTGTGCGTGTCATCGAAATGCCCATCGAGCAACTCCCCGCGGACGAAAAATACGAGTGCATCGTTTCAGGCTTGCCGCTCAATAATTTTTCTTGTGACTTCGTGGCGAATGTGCTCGAACATTTCCACCACCTCGCAGCCGAAGGGTGTACGCTGAGCTTTTTCGAATACGTTGCCATCCGCAAGGCGAAAGCGCTCGTCAGCTCCACGACCGAACGGACACGACTCATGGGGATTGAAAAACTGCTGCAAGAGGAATTTGATACGTGGGAATTTGATCGGCAATGCGTGCTGGCCAACGTCCCGCCCGCGTGGGTGCATCACCTGCGGTTTGCCAAGATGCTGCCAACCGTGGAGAGCGTTCCCTATATTCAACCGGCGGTGGGCTAACGCCATGGTTCGCATTCTCACGCTGGAAACCACATGCGACGAAACCGCCGCCGCCGTGGTCACCGATGAACTGGAAGTGCTCGGCGCGGTCGTCGCGTCGCAGAGCCATATTCACGACAGCTATGGCGGCGTCGTTCCCGAGATCGCCTCGCGGGCCCATGTGGAACGAATCCTACCCGTGATCGAGCAAACACTGGCCGAGGCCAATGTCACGCTCGCCGATCTCGACGCGATCGCGGTCGCCAATCGGCCAGGCCTTGCCGGATCGCTCTTGGTCGGTTTGATTGCCGCCAAGACATTGAGCTTCGCGCACAACCTGCCGCTGATCGCCATCGACCATTTGCAGGCCCATATTTATGCCTGCCGCATGGCCAGTGGTCGCGACGTGTTTCCCTGCGTGGGGTTGATTGTGAGCGGTGGTCACTCGAATCTTTACCGCTGCGATAATGCGCTCGATTTCACGCCGCTGGGAAGCACCATCGACGACGCGGCTGGCGAAGCCTTTGACAAAGTCGCCAACATGTTAGGCCTGGGTTATCCCGGCGGACCGGCCATTCAACGCGCTGCGGAACAAGGTGACCCCAAAAAGTTTCGCCTGCCACGGCCACTGGTTGATAACACTCAGCGCCTCGATTTCAGTTTCAGTGGTCTCAAGACCGCCGTACGCTACGAGCTCTTTGGCCCTGGTCGGCCCGAAATGGGAACCGCGGCAAAACTTGATCCGCAATTGGTTGCCGACATGGCCGCCAGTTTTCAAGAAGCCGTCATCGATTGCCTGTTGGCAAAAGCCGATTTGGCCATGCAGCGGACCAGCTATTCGCGGCTCTGCGTAGGTGGTGGCGTGGCGGCGAACTCTCGTTTCCGCGAACGCATCGAAGAACAAGCGAAGCGCAGTGGCTATGAGATTTTCATCCCGCCATTAAAGCTTTGCACCGACAACGCGGTGATGGGAGCCATCGCCGTCGAGCGCTACCGCGCGGGATTGTTTGAAGATTTATCGCTCGATATTTCGGCGGGGTTGGTGCGGCATTAAATCATAAAACACAATCAGCCGTCTGGCGCTTGAGGTGGTCCTGAATTGACGGACAGGTCTGTCTCTTAGAGTTGGAATGAGTAACAAGTGCATTCCATCACACGAATTCAGGCCGGAACGGTCGCGCTATGATAGCCCAGGACGCAGCCCTGGGAAAGGAAATGTGTAAAAAGGGCTAGCCCTGAAAGGGCGCGCTTGGGTTCTGGCGGCATCGATTTAGCGCGCCCTTTCAGGGCTAGGGATGTGGGTGGGGGTGATCACGTTCCCAGGGCGGCGGTCAGGCTCGTAAAACTCGCCTGCTCTTGCCCTTGTATGTTGTCAGAAGCGGCTATCATAGAACACGCTCAAGAAAAGTTTTTGTCCGCGGCTGCGCAGCCGCGGACAAAAAATCGCCCTCAG